>SCUH01000314.1 GCA_004298295.1 Betaproteobacteria bacterium
GACGACGGCGACGGGCCCGGTCGCGAGTTGCCCCGAGGAGCCCCAGAGGCCGGCGACCAGCACGGGCAGGAACGCGGTGTAGAGGCCGTAGTGCGCGGGCATGCCGGCGAGCTGCGCGTAAGCCATCGACTGCGGCACCAGCACCAGCGCCACCGTGATCCCCGCGATGATGTCGCCGCGCAGCGCCCCGCGCGCCATCGGAAACCAGGCGAGGAACGGCAGGACGTGCCGGAGCTTCATCCGTTCAGGCGGCCTTTACGACCAGCACTGCGCACGGCGTCCGGTTGAGGACGCGCTCGGTGTTGCTTCCCAGGAGCAGGCGTTCGATCCCGGTGCGGCCATGGCTGCCCATGACGATCAGATCCGCACCGCTGTCGGCCGCGGCCGATACGATCGCGTCGCCTGCCGGACCTTCGAGGACCGTGCCTTGCGCCGCGATGCCATCAGCGGCCAGCGCGCGCACGATTCGATCGACCACGCCGCGGGCTTCCTGGCGGCGAGTTTCCGCAGGCGATGGCACCGCCACCGAGACCACCGTGATCGGCGCCTCGCAGCGCCTGGCGAGACTGCCGGCGACGACCGCCGCCGCGTCCCCGAAGCGTGACCCATCCGAGGCCAGAACGAACCGCCGCCCCCGGACCTCGGCGGCGCGCGGCACCACCAGCACGCTGCAATGCGCACTTCCGATCAGCCTGAGCGTGACATCGCCCACCATCATGCGCGTGAGCCTGCGGCGGCCGCGACGACCGACGACGATCAGGTCCGCCTGCATCTGCTCGCTTTCCTCGACGATGCGCTCGTGCACGCTGACGCCCTGCACCACCTCGGTCTCGCAGGGCACGCCGGCGGCGGCGGCTTGGGCCGAGAGTTGGTCGAGGTGCACGCGCGCCATGTCCAGTTCGCGTCTGAGCGCCTGCTCGCCCAGGCCTTCGTCTTCGAGGTCCCCGGCCACGAAGGTGACGGCGCGCAGGCGCGCGCCGCAGCGTTGCGCCAGGCGCAGCCCTTCCCGCACGGCCCCGGCGCTGTATTCGGAGGCGTCGCTCGCCACGAGGATTCGTTCGAACCGGCCCAGCGGCGAGAGTTGTGGCAGCGCTTGCGCGGCGGTGCCGGGCGAGGGCACCGCAGCCGCCGACAGCGCCGCCACCGCTTGCGCCTCGCGCTCGGCGCGCATGCCCTTTCGCAATGCCAACAGGACGATGAAGGCGCCCGTGGCGAGGGCGAACACCATGATGCCGAAGCTGACGGTCTTCAGCACATTCACGGTGCCGCCGCCGAGGGTCCCGATCAGCTCCAGCTCGGAGAGGTGGACCGGGATGACGAGCGCGCGGCTCACGAGCACCAGCACCATGATCGTTCCCATCACCACCTTGATCATGTGCGGCTTGACGTAGGTCGTGCCGATGGCGCCCAGCTGGATGCCGAACAGGGACCCGGCCAGGATGATCATCGCCAGCCGGATGTCGACGAGGCCGCTCCAGGCGTACTTGATCGTGCCGCCGAGCCCCATGACGAAGGCGATGACGAGCTCCGTGGCCGAGGCCATCAGGCTGGGTGCGCCGAGAACGTAGTGCATCCCCGGCACGCCGATGAAGCCGCCCACCGCGATGGTGGCCGCGAGCATGCCGGTCGCAAAGCCCAGCGGGATCGTGAACAGGACCGAAACCCTGGCGTCGAGGCTGCGGAAGTACATCATCGTGTAGGGGATGTGGATCGCCTGGATGCGCCGCGCCAGCGGGCTGACCTTTTCCCGGGCCTGAGCGGTTCCGCTGTGCAACGCCCGCACGACGTCCCACAGCACATAGCCGCCGACGACCGCCAGCACCGCGACGAAGGCGACGCTCACGTAAAGGTTGGATCCGGCGTCGCCGAAGGCGCGCTTGACGTTCTCCTGCAGGTGCGCACCGTACAGCACCCCCGCCTCCGCGGACGCGCCCATCACGATGCCGAGCTTGACGTCCACCTGGCCGTAGCGCGCGCGCTTGATCGCGCCGACCAGCGCCTTCGGGAACTTGTGGCACATGTTGGAGGCGACTGCGACGATGCCGGGGACCCCCAGTCCCATCATGGCGGGCGTCAGCACGAAGGCGCCGCCCGAGCCGATGAAGCCGCTCACCAGTCCGGCGATGAAACCGACGATCAGAAGGTAAGCGACGTTGAATGGATCGAGGTGGATGAAATTCGCTGCGACGTCCACGGCGCGCGCTTCCCTCTACTTCTTCGCCTTGACGCCGAGCAGGTCCCAGAAGTAGCCGGTGAACGCGCCGTGCGCAAGGGAGAAGATGAAGGCGATCGCGACGGCAATGAGGCCGTGCCACCCCCCCAGTGCCGAAAGCCCGAGGACGCGGTCTTCCATCAGGAACAGACCCGCGTAAAGCGTCAGGGTGAGGACCCCGAGCGCCAGCGTCTTGGAGATCTTCTTCTCAACGCCGGCGGCCGTGACGGGCGCCATTTCCAACTCCCCGGTCCAATCGCAACGCCGCGCTACGGCGTGGCCGTTCGCTCAAGCGGTGCGCGGGCCCCGCCTGTGAAAAAAATGGTAGCACGCGCCGGCCGGGCTGCTCATAGCAACTGCAAACGGGTGCATAAACAGAATGCGTCGGCGATGCGTCACGTTTTCCGCCGCGTCACGGCATTGGCATCGGCCCCCTCGGGCGACGGCAGCGATGCGCATTCCTCGAATACTCGCACCCGGCAGCTGGCGCAGACGCTGCGGTCCAGGCGCTCGAAGATCGCGCCGATGGCTTCCCGTTTGGTCGCCAGATTGGCCCCGGGATCGAACGCGTTCCTGAACGCCGACCCGAAAAGCATCCGGGCGGCGGACTCGCGCAGGCCGTGGAAGTGGAGCGCGCCGCCGCGCGCGCGCCGGCGACGCGCTTCGCCGGCCAGCAGCTCGGCGCCGGCGACGTCGACGAAGTTCATGCTCTTCGAGAGCAGCAGCAGATGCTTTTGCGCCGGACGCCGCTCCTCGATCTGCTGCAGGTAGTCGCCGACGTGGCTGACCGCGCCGAAATAGAGCGAGCCTTCGATGCGCAGCATGCGCAGCTGCGGGCACTCGGCCTCGCCCGCGCGGCGCTCGCGGAACTTGCGCTGCGGCGATTGGGGGTCGGGGACGATCGAGCGCAGGGCCGGCCGCGACGTGCGGTGCAGGTAGAGCACCAGGGAAAGCGCGATGCCGAACAGGATCGCGATCTCCAGGTGCAGCGTCAGCGTGGCGAAGACCGTGACCGCGAGCAGGGCACCCTCGGCGGGGCTCGCGCGCACGATGGTGCGCATCTGGTGGAAATCGAACAGCCCCCAGGCCACCAGCAGCAGGATCGCCGCCATCGACGCCACCGGAATGAAGGCCGCCAGCGGCGCGACCGCGAGCACGATCAGGACCAGGAAC
>SCUH01000315.1 GCA_004298295.1 Betaproteobacteria bacterium
ACAGGCGCCGCATGATCTGCTGCACCATGTCGTGCTGCATGTCGCGATACAGCATCTGCTCCTCGGCCTCCTTCGCCAGGAGCTGGGCGTCGCTGTAGGTCATGTCGCGCGCCACCTGCAACGCGGCAGGCTGCACAAATTCGACGCCCTTGCCGTCATGGACGCGAAAGCCGACGCGGTAGAGCAGGCGGAATTCGCGCACGCGCCCTTCCGCGGTGAGCGACAGGATCTCCTTCTGCCGCACTTCGGACGTGAACTCCAGCAGCGCCTGCGCACGCTTGGGATCGTCCACCACCGCCGTGCGGCTGCCCGACTGGATGGTGCGCTTGAGCTCCAGCGCGATGCCGCCGCTCCCGGGGACGTGAATGCTCTCGAACGGCAGCGCCGCCGCGCCGCGCAGCTGGAAGCCGCAGCCGGCGAGCAGCAGTATGGCGAGGCCGGCGAGCGTGCGCCTCATACCACCACGTTGATCAGTCGGCCGGGCACGATGATGACCTTTCGAATCGCCTGTCCCGCCACCGCCCGGGTGACGAGGTCGCTCGATCGCGCCAACGCTTCGAGACCGCCGGAATCGAGCGCTTTGGGCACCTTCAGCGAGCCTTTCTTCCTGCCGTTCAGCTGCACCACGTAGTCGATCTCGTCGCGCTCGAGCGCAGCCGGATCGGGTTCGGGCCAGGGCGCCGTCATGACATTTTCGCCGAAACCCAGTTCGCGCCACAGGTGGTGGCAGACATGCGGCGTGATCGGCGCCAGCAGCCGCAGCAGGATCGAGAGTCCTTCCTCGGTGGTCTGATTTCTTCCGCCGGCAAATCGCTCCATGGCGTTCAGAATCTTCATCGCCGCCGAGGCGACGGTGTTGAGCTGGTGCTTGGAGAGGTCGTAGTTCGCCTGTTTGAGCACGGCGTGGATCTCGAAGCGCGTCGCGCTCTTCAGCGCATCGGCCATGTCGGGGCCGGCGTCGTCGAACTTCGCGCAGTAGGCCCACAGCCGCTTGAGGAACCGGTAGGAGCCCTCCACGCTCTCGTCGCTCCACTCCAGCGTGTGGGTCGGCGGCGAGGCGAAGATGATGTAGAAGCGCGCGGTGTCGGCGCCGTAGCGCTCGATCAGTGCCTGCGGATCGACGCCGTTGTTCTTCGACTTCGACATGGTGCCGATGCCGCCATAGGCAACCTCGCGGCCGTCGCGCGTGCGCGCGGCGACGATTCTTCCCTTGCTGTCACGCGTCGCCTCGACTTCCGCCGGATCGATCCACTGGCGCCGCCCTTGCGCCGTCTCGAGGTAGTACGACTCGGCCAGCACCATGCCTTGGGTGAGCAGGTTGGTGAAGGGCTCCGCGACCGGCAGCAGGCCCTCGTCGCGCATCACGCGCTGGAAGAAACGCGAATACAGCAAGTGGAGGATGGCATGCTCGATGCCGCCGATGTACTGATCCACCGGCATCCAGTACGCGGCGCGCGCGTCCACCATGGCGCCGCCGTTGTCCGGACTGGCGAAGCGCGCGAAATACCAGGACGAGTCGACGAAGGTGTCCATGGTGTCGGTTTCGCGCCGCGCCGGCTGCCCGCACTGCGGGCAGGCGGTCTGGTAGAACGCGGGCAGCTTGGCGAGCGGATTGCCGGTGCCATCGGGAACCAGGTCTTCCGGCAGCACGACCGGCAGCTGCCCATCCGGCACCGGCACCTCGCCGCAAGTCTTGCAGTGCACGATCGGAATCGGGCAGCCCCAGTAGCGCTGGCGCGAGATGCCCCAGTCGCGCAGCCGCCATTGCACCTGTTTCTCGCCGAGGCCGCGCTGCTGCAGGTCGGCGGCGATCGCGTCCACCGCGCCTTCGAAATCGAGCCCGTCGTACTTGCCGGAGTTGATGCAGCTGCCGTACTCGGCGTATTCGGGTTTCCACGGCGCCGGCACCGTGTCGCCGAGCGGGTGGCGGATCACCGGCTTGATCGGCAGGCCGTAGCGCAGCGCGAATTCGTAATCGCGCTCATCGTGCGCCGGCACCGCCATCACCGCGCCTTCGCCGTAGCCCATGAGGACATAGTTCGCGACCCACACCGGGATGCGCTCGCCCGTGATCGGGTGCGTGCAGCTCAGGCCCGTCGGGAGGCCCTTCTTCTCGAGCTGCGCGAGCTCCGCTTCGGTGACCGTGCCGCGCTTGCATTCCTCGACGAACGCCGCAATGCGCGCATCGCGGCGTGCCGCCCAGGCAGCGATCGGGTGCTCGGCGGCGACGGCGCAGAACGTGGCGCCCAGCAGCGTGTCGGCGCGCGTCGTGAACACCCAGAGCCGCTTCGCTTCGCCGTCGAGCTCGTAGGGGAAGGCGAGCCGCACGCCGGTGGAACGGCCGATCCAGTTCTTCTGCATCAGCTTCACCTGCTCGGGCCAGCCCGGCAGGCCGTCGAGCGCAGCGAGCAGCTCTTCGGCATAAGCCGTGATGCGCAGGAAATACATCGGGATCTCGCGCTTTTCCACCAGCGCGCCCGTGCGCCAGCCGCGGCCGTCGATCACCTGTTCGTTGGCGAGCACCGTCTGGTCGACGGGGTCCCAGTTCACGGCGCCGGTCCTGCGGTAGGCGAGCCCCTTGCGGTACAGGCGCGTGAACAGCCACTGGTTCCACTTGTAGTACCCGGGCGTGCAGGTGGCGAGTTCCCGGCTCCAATCGAGCGCGAAACCGAGCGACTGCAGCTGCCGCTTCATGTAGGCGATGTTGTCGGCGGTCCACTTCGCCGGCGGCACGCGGTTCGCCATCGCCGCGTTCTCCGCCGGCAGGCCGAAGGCGTCCCAGCCCATCGGCTGCAGCACGTTATGGCCGCGCATGCGGTAATGGCGCGTGAGCACGTCGCCGATGGTGTAGTTGCGCACGTGCCCCATGTGCAGCTTGCCGGAAGGGTACGGGAACATCGACAGGCAGTAGAACTTCGGTCGCGCGACCTCGCCCGAGCGCGGTTCGCTCGAACGGAACGAACCCTGCGCCTCCCAGAAGGCCTGGGCGTCGCGCTCGACGCGCTGCGGGTCGTAAGTTTCTTGCATGGCGCGACGCATTATAAGATGGCCGCGTCGCGGCGCCGGCGCGCACTTATAATTCAGCGCGCGTCGCGGCGGATCCAGCTGCCGCCGGATGCGCAGCCCTTGTCCCTGCACCTCGAACATCTCAATCCCGAGCAGCTCGCGGCGGTGACGCTGCCCGATCGCCACGCGCTGATTCTTGCCGGCGCCGGCAGCGGCAAGACGCGCGTGCTGACGACGCGCATCGCCTGGCTGATCAAGTCGGGGCACGTGACGCCCGGCGGCGTGCTCGCGGTCACGTTCACCAACAAGGCGGCACGCGAGATGTTCACGCGCCTCGTGGCGATGCTGCCGCTGAACCCGCGCGGCATGTGGATCGGCACCTTCCACGGTTTGGCGAATCGCCTGCTGCGGGCGCATCACCGCGAAGCCGGATTGCCGCAGGCTTTCCAGATCCTCGATTCGCAGGACCAGCTGGCGGTGATCAAGCGCCTGGCGAAAGCGCTCAACGTCGACGAGGACCGCTGGCCGCCGCGCGAGATCCAGTATTTCATCAACGCGCGCAAGGAAGAGGGCCAGCGCGCGCGCGAGGTGCAAGAGCGCGACGAGCTGACGCGCCGGCAGGTCGAGCTCTATGCCGCCTACGACGAGCAGTGCCAGAGGGAAGGGGTGGTCGATTTCGCGGAGCTGCTGCTCCGGAGCTACGAGCTGCTGGCGCGAAACGAGCCGCTGCGCGAGCACTACCGCAGCCGCTTCCGCCACATCCTGGTGGACGAGTTCCAGGACACCAACCGCCTGCAGTACCGCTGGCTGAAGCTGTTCGCGGGGCCGCAGTCCTCGGTCTTCGCGGTGGGCGACGACGACCAGTCGATCTACGCCTTCCGCGGCGCGCACGTCGGCAACATGGCCGACTTCGAGCGCGAGTTCCGCATCGAGCAGGTGATCCGCCTGGAGCAGAACTACCGCTCGCAGGGCAACATCCTCGATGCCGCCAACGCGCTCATCGCCCACAACCGCAAGCGCCTGGGCAAGAACCTGTGGACGGCGAGCGGTCCGGGCGAGGCGCTGCGCGTGTTCGAAGGCCAGTCGGACGCCGACGAGGCGCGCTTCCTGGTGACCGAGATCGAGGCGCTGCGCGAGGCGGGCTACCGCCTCGGCGAGATCGCGCTGCTGTACCGCTCGAACGCGCAGTCGCGCGTCATCGAGCACGCGCTCTTTGGCGCGCAGCTGCCGTATCGCGTCTACGGCGGCCTGCGCTTCTTCGAGCGCGCCGAGGTGAAGCACGCGCTCGCCTATCTGCGGCTCGTGGCGTCGACCGAAGACGACAACGCCTTCCTGCGCGTGGTCAATTTTCCGCCGCGCGGCATCGGCGCGCGCTCGCTGGAGCAGGTGCTCGATACGGCGCGCCGGGGCGGCTTGAGCCTGTGGGGCGCGGCTGCGGCGCTCACCGGCCGCGCGGCGCCCGCGCTCGCGGCGTTTCGCGCGCAGCTCGAGGCGCTGCACGGCGAAGTCGCGGGCCTGGGGCTTGCCGAAACGGTCGAGCACGTGATCGCGCGCAGCGGCCTGATCGAGCATTACCGCAGCGAGCGCGAGGGCGCGGACCGGATCGAGAACCTGGCCGAGCTGGTGAACGCGGCGGCCGCGTTCGATTCCGAGGAGATGACGACGGGTCTTGAGACCGGGGCGGACGCAGGCGCCGCGGCGGTCGCCGACCCGCTGACGGCTTTCCTCGCGCACGCGGCGCTGGAGGCCGGCGAGCACCAGGCGGGCGACGGCCAGGAGGCGCTGCAGCTGATGACGGTGCATTCGGCCAAGGGTCTGGAATTCAACGCCGTGTTCCTCACCGGGCTCGAGGAGGGCCTGTTTCCCCACGAACAGAGCCTGCTGGAAAAGGACGGCGTCGAGGAAGAACGGCGCCTGGCCTATGTCGCGATCACGCGCGCGCGCCGGCGCCTGTACCTGACGTTCGCGCAGACCCGCATGCTGCACGGCCAGACACGCTACAACCTGCCGTCGCGCTTTCTCGAGGAGATTCCGGAAGGCCTGAAGCAGTGGCTCACGCCGCGCTTTGCCGAGACGCGCCGCGCGGCGGTGATGGCGGCGTCGGCGTGGAACGAGCCGCGCCGCAGGGAATCCTTTTTCCGCGCGACGGAACCGTCCTGCGGATTCCGCATCGGCCAGAATGTGACGCACCCCAGGTTCGGCGCCGGCGTCATCGTCGATGCCGAGGGGCGGGGGGGCGATGCCCGCGTGCAGGTCAATTTCGGCCGGGAGGGCGTGAAGTGGCTCGCGGTGAGCGTGGCGAAGCTGCAGGCGGCGTGATGCCGAACCTCACCTCCGCAGCCGGTCGCACGGGCGTCGGCAGCCTGTTTAGCCACCGCGCCACTGCGAACCGGGATCGGATCGCCCTGGTCGACGGCCAGCGCCAGCTTACGTATGGCGCGCTCGACGAGCGCACCGACCGGCTCGGCCGCGCGCTGCTCGGCCGTGGCGTCGGCAGGGGCGATCGCGTCGCATTGCTCGCGCGCAACTGCGCCGAATACGTCGAAGTCGAGCTCGCCTGCGCCAAGATCGGCGCCATCACCGCGGCGCTCAACTGGCGATTGGCCGGCCGTGAGCTCGCTCACTGCATCAATCTGGTCGAGCCGCGCGTCCTGATCCATCAGAGGGAGTTCACCGACGCGCTCAAGCCGCTCGATCTCGTGCCGCACGATCGCGTGGTCCTCGACGAGCGCTACGAGGCGCTTCTCGCGGCCGCTGCGGGCGGCGCGGCGAACGCCGGGATCGATCCCGAGGACGGTCTGGTCATCCTCTACACCAGCGGCACGACAGGCCTGCCCAAGGGCGCAGTCATCAGCCACCGCGCGATGATCCTGCGCGGTCTTTGCTTCGGCGCGGAGCTGTCGGTCCCGCCAGGCGACACCTTCATCGCCTGGCCGCCGATGTACCACATGGCCTCCACCGACCAGGCGCTCTCCACCCTGATGCGCGGGGGCAAAGTCGTCGTGATCGACGGCTTTCAGCCGCAGGCGCTGATCGATGCGATCGAGCGCGACCGGACGGGCTGGTTCATCCTGATTCCCGGCATGATCGAAGCGATGATCGAGGCCCTGCGTGCGCGCCCGGTTCGGCCCGCCGGCATCGGGTTCTGTGGCGCGATGGCCGATCTCGTGCCGCGCCGGCAGATCGCGGAAGTGACGGCGCTGCTCGCGGCGCCGTTTCTCAACTCGTTCGGCTCGACCGAAACCGGTCTGCCGCCGGCGACCGGGTCATTGATCCCGATCGGCGAGGCACCGGCGCGGCTGGCGAAGCGCCAGAGCGCGTTCTGCGAGATCCGGCTGGTGGACGCCAACGACGAGGAGGTGCCGGAGGGCACGCCGGGCGAGCTCGCGATTCGCGCCGGGACGCTCTTTTCCGGGTACTGGAACGCCCCCGAGACCAACGCCAGGGATTTCCGCAACGGCTGGTTCCACATGGGGGACGTGTTCCGCCGCAACCCGGATGGCACGCTCGATTTCGTCGATCGCCTCAAGTACCTGATCAAGTCGGGCGGCGAGAATATCTATCCCGCGGAGATCGAGCAGGTGATCCTCGCCGATCCGCGGGTCGCCGACGCGGTCGTG
>SCUH01000316.1 GCA_004298295.1 Betaproteobacteria bacterium
GGGCGGCCTGATCGACCGCTTCGAGCTGCGCCGCCTCATGATCGGCATCGCGCTGGCGCAGATTCCGCTGCTCTACTTCGCGGCGAACCTCGAGGGCTGGGCGATGCTCGCCGCGGCGCTCTTCATGATGCTGGCGGTGTTCGGCCAGATCCCGCTCAACGACGCCATCGTCGGCCGGTACTGCGCCGACGAGTTCCGCGCGCGCGTGCTCGCCGTGCGCTACGTGGTATCGCTCGGCGTCGCCGCCGTCGCCGTACCGCTGATCGCGGCGCTGCATCGCACCGAGGGCGGCTTCGCCAATGTGTTCCTGGTGCTCGCGGCGCTTGCCGGGGGCATGCTCGCCGCGTCGCTGTTGTTTCCCTCGCGCAATGAATTGCTGGCGCACAAGGAGTCGCTCACGCAGCGCGCGAGTGCGCCGGCCGCTGCATCCTGACCTTCGAGGCTCAATTGAGCGAGACGATCAAGATCCAGTTCACGCGCTTTTCCGCGTTCTATACGCCCCTGATTGCGACCATTGCCGGCGGTTTCCTCGAAAAGGAGGGGTTGCGACCGGTGCATTCGGTCGCCGCGCCCGGCAAATCGGCCATCGCCGGGTTGATCGATGGCAGCGTGCACGTCGCGCAGTCGGCGCCGTCGCAGACCTTCGGTCCGCTGGAGCAGGGCAAGACGCCGCCGGCGGCGCATTTCGCGCAGGTCAACGAGAAGGACGGCTTTTTCCTCGTCGGGCGCAGCGCCGAGCCGGATTTCTCGTGGCAGCGATTGCAAGGCCGGCGGGTTCTGGTCGACCACGGCCAGCAGCCGATGGCGATGTTCCGCTATGCCTGCTTCAAGCGCGGGCTCGACTTCGGCTCGATCGTCGCCGTGAACGCGGGTTCGACGCCGCAGATGGTCGACGCGTTCAAGCGGGGCGAGGGCGATTACGTGCACCTGCAGGGCCCGGCGCCGCAGCAGCTCGCGCACGAGGGCAAGGGCTGCATCGTGACCTCGCTCGGCGATGCCATCGGCCCTTGCGCGTTCTCGAGCCTCGCGGCGACGCGCGAATGGCTCGCGACCGACATGGCGAAGCGCTTCATGCGCGCCTACCGCAGGGCGCGCGCCTGGGTGATCGCCGCGCCCGCGGCGGAGGTCGCGCAGAAGGAGGCGCCGCTATTTCCCGGCATCGATCCCGCGGTGCTTGCGGCGACCATCGCCGCCTACCAGGAGCTCGGCAACTGGTCGCCGCACGTCGAGATCACGCGGACTGCATTCGAAGCGACGCTGGACATTTTTCAGCACGCCGGGCTGATCACGAAACGGCACCGCTACGAAGACGCGATCGCGCCGCCGCCGGCGTGAGGTTTTGAAAGGGCAAGCACGGCATGATTCTGGAACTCGCAGACATCCGCATCGAGCCTGGCCAGCAGGCCGCGTTCGACGCTGCGATCGTCAAGGGCGTCGAGACGGTGATCTCGAAGGCGAAGGGCTTTCGCGGCTACCAGGTGAACAAGGGGGTCGAGTCGCCCGAGCGCTATGTCCTGATGGTCTTCTGGGACACGCGCGAGAACCATACGGTGGATTTCCGCCAGTCGCCGGCCTTCCGGCAGTGGCGCGCGATCGTCGGCGGATTTTTCGCCGCGCCGCCGACGGTGGAGCACTTCACGCTGCTGGCGAAGTCGGCGTAGCCGGGCTGTATGCGGGGCCGCGCTGCCGGCCCTGGTTGTCCCGGGGCTTCCGCCGCTGTAATATGGGTGCCCATATGAAGACGACCATAGAGATTGCAGACAAGCTGCTGGAGCAGGCGAAACGGGTGGCGGCGCGCGACCGCACCACCGTGCGAGCCCTCGTGGAACACGGCCTGCGCCGCGAGCTGACTGACAGGACCCGGGCAAAGCCCTTTCGCCTGCGCAAGGCGAGCTTCAAGGGGAAGGGGCTGCAGGCGAGCGCACGCGGACTGTCATGGGAGCGTCTGCGCGACATGGCCTACGAAGGCCGCGGCGATTGATCGCCGTCGACACCAATATCCTCGTCTACGCGCATCGCGAGGACGCGGAATGGCACGAGGCCGCGGCTGCGCGCCTGGCTGAACTCGCCGAAGGCCGCTCCGCCTGGGCCATCCCATGGCCCTGCCTGCATGAATTCCTGGCGATCGTCACCCACCCGCGCATCTTTTCGCCGCCGACGCCGCTCGAGGCGGCGATTGCGCAGCTCGAGGCCTGGATCGAAGCGCCCGCCCTGGTGCTGCTGTCGGAAGGCGAGGGCTATTGGCGCTGGCTCAAGGAACACGTGGCTGGCGGCCGGGTCACGGGTCCGCGTGTGCACGATGCGCGCATCGCGGCGATCTGCGCGCAGCACGGCGTCAGGGAACTCTGGTCTGCGGACCGCGATTTCGGGCGCTTTGCGCGCCTCATCGTCCGCAATCCGCTGGTCGCCTGATCCGGCGGCGGACGGCGGTCAGGCCGGCCTGAGCCGCTCCCACGCGCGCGCCGTGCGCCGAACCCGCGCCGAACCCGCGACGGCGAACAACTCACGGTCGCGGCGCCAGCGCGGCGCGGCGGGGTCCTGGCCCGCGGCGTTCCAGAACGGTTCCGTCGCCTCGATC
This sequence comes from Betaproteobacteria bacterium, assembly GCA_004298295.1. Classification (GTDB taxonomy): domain Bacteria; phylum Pseudomonadota; class Gammaproteobacteria; order Burkholderiales; family SG8-39; genus 2-02-FULL-66-14. Next base: position 2,579 of record SCUH01000316.1, read on the forward strand.
AGGGCCGTCCCCAGTGCCAGCGCCCCCGCGAGCGCGATATGGGTTGCCGGCGCGCTGGCGTCTTCGCCCGCGATCGCCCGCAAGCCATGCAACAGTGCTGCGGCCCGCTCGATCCAGGCGACCGGCCACGCCAGGCGCCGCGCTTCACGCACGAGGTACGCCACCACGGCAGCCTTGACGTGCTGATCCTCCACGGTGCGAAAGCGCTTCACGTAGTGGTCGTAGCCGTCGCCCGGCAGCAGCGCGTCGTTCGTCAGGGGGACGTTCTCGAACTGCAGTTGCGCGTGCGGTACCTCGGGCACGAAGCGTGTCGGCGGCATCGGCGTCACGGTAACCCCCGGCGCATCCGACGTGACGCGCGCTACGCGGATCACGGCGCGCTCGCCCGAGGCCGCGGCGTCACGCGCGGCGACGAAAAACAGGCCGCCGTCCGGACCCAGCGTGGTCCAGCGCTTCGCGCCGTTCAACAGCCATAGGTCGCCTTCGCGGCGCAGCGTGCTCCTGATCGCCTTCGGGCTGTTGCCGTCGGCTTCCGTCACGCACAGCGCGGCGATGCGATCCTCCGGCGCTCCCGGAAACAGCGCGTGCAGCGCCGCCTGGTATCCGCAGGCGAACGCCCAGCCGACGCGGTCCGCCGCGAAGCCGCCGGCGATGGCGCGATCCATCGGATTGCGCCAGGTCGCGGCGAGTTCGCGATGGCGCGGCCACCACGCCGCGACGTCAACACATTCCACGGCCCCGGCCGGCGCCTTCAGCAGGTAGCCGATGACATCGTCGCGCATCGCGTCCTCAGGCGAGCGCCGTGGGCTGCGCCAGCGTGCGCTCGAGACGATGTCCGCCGGTGAAAGCGAGATAATGCCGGCCGCTCGCGCGCCCGAGCATGGTGAGGCCGACGCGCTGCGCGATCTCGTAGCCCATGCGCGTGAGCCCCGAGCGCGAGACCAGGAACGGGATCTGCATCTGCGCGCACTTGATCACCATCTCGGAGGTGAGGCGCCCGGTGGTGTAGAAGATCTTGTCGGAGCCGTCGATCGCGTCGAGCCACATGAACCCGGCGATCGCGTCGACCGCGTTGTGGCGGCCCACGTCCTCCACGAACAGCAGGATTTCCGCCGCCGCCGGGCCCGCGGTGCGCGCGAGCGCGCAGCCGTGCACCGCGCCGGCCTGCTTGTAGATGGTCTCGTGGCGGCGCACCTTCTCGATC
>SCUH01000317.1 GCA_004298295.1 Betaproteobacteria bacterium
GCCGCCCCAGACCTGGGCGGCGCGCAGGTAGCCGCTCGCGCCGTCGGCGTGGCGCACGCGCAGCCAGCCGCCGGGCGTGATCTCGAGCAGCTCCAGCGCCACGCCCGAGGCGGCGACGAATGCGGCCGGCGCGCCCTCCTCCGGGCGCACGCGCACCTCGGCCGCAGGCGCGGTGACCATCACCATGCGCCGGTCGGCGAGGAGCTTCTTCTCGATCCAGGCGAGCGCACCGGTGTGATCGCGCACCTTGACCCAGGCATCCAGGTGAACGATGAGCTCGAGCGGGTAATGCTTCGACACCACCACCAGCGGCTTCGCCGCCCGCGAGGGCGCGTCGTACAGCACCGCAGCGTTGTCCTGCACCGTGCGGAATTCCGCGCCCAGCGCCAGCGCGCTGGCGAGCAGCCCGGCGGCGAGCGCTGCGGCGCGCATTCAGTTCGCTGCCTGGGACTGCGCCGCGCCCGCGGCCGCCTGCAGGCGCTGCGCGTGGATGGCCTCGAACGACACCGGCGCGAGCAGCACCGGCGGAAAGCCGCCGCGCGTCACCACGTCCGAGATCGTTTCGCGCACGTAGGGATAGAGGATGTTGGGGCAGGCGATGGCGAGCAGCGAATCGAGGTCCGCCGCCGGCACGTTGCGCACCGTGAAAATCCCCGCCTGCGCCGCCTCCGCGAGAAACAGCGTCTTCTCGCCCGCGCGCGCGGTCACGGTCACCGTCACCACGACCTGGAACAGGCCCTCGGAGACCTGGCCGGCGTCGCTGTGGACCTGCACTTCGAGCTGCGGCTGCTCGGACTGCAGGAAGATCTGCGGCGCATTCGGCAATTCGAGCGAGAGGTCCTTGACGTAGATCTTCTCGATCTGGAAGGTCGGTTGCTGCTGTTCAGGAGTGGTCACGGCGATCTTTCGATGGGTCCATCGGCTCAGGCGAGCGACGCCTGCGGATGCGCGGCGAGCAGCGCGTCGAGCTCGCCGCTCGCTTCGAGTTCGTGCAGCTCGTCGCAGCCGCCGACGTGGCGCGCGCCGATCCAGATCTGCGGCACCGTGCGCCGGCCGCTCCTTTGCATCATCTCGGCGCGCCGCGCGGGGTCGAGGTCGACGCGCACCCGCTCGAGATCCTGCACGCCCTTGCGCTCCAGCAGCCGCTCGGCCGAGCGGCAGTAGGGGCAGGTCGCCGTGCAGTACATCAGCACGCGGGCCATGTCCGCCCGGGGCCGCCTACTTCGACACCGGCAGGCCGGCCTGCTGCCAGGCCGCGAGGCCGCCGGCAAGGTTGTAGACCTTGTCGAAGCCGTTGCGGCGCAGCAGCCCGATGGCGTTGCTCGAGCGGTTGCCGCTTTCGCACAGCACGATCACCGGCCGGGCCTTGAACTTGGTGAATTCGGGCAGCCGGCGTTCGAGTTCGGCGAGCGGCGCGTTCTTCGCGCCCAGAATGTGGCCCTTGGCGTAATCGGCCGGCAGGCGCACGTCGAGCACCAGCGCGTCCTCGCGATTGATCAGGTGCGTGGCCTGCAGCGTGCTGACCCAGGGCCCGCCGGCGCCGCGCCGCACCAGCGGCCAGACCAGCATCGCCCCGGAGACGAAGGCGACCGCGATCAGCAGCAGGTTGTTCTGGACGAAGTCCATCTACTTGCGCGGCTCGCCGCAGAACACCTCGCGCATCATGCTGATCAGCTGCAGCGTGCGTTCGTCGCCGACGCGGTAGTAGACGCGGTTGGCGTCCTTGCGCGCGAGCAGCACCTGCTTGTCGCGCAGGATGCCCAGGTGCTGCGAGACGTTCGACTGCGAGGTGCCCACCGCCTCGACGATGTCCTGCACGCTCACTTCGGCCGTGCCGATGACGCACAGGATGCGCAGGCGCAGGGGATGCGCCATCGCCTTCAGCGCGCGCGCCGCCTGCTCGACGTGCTCCTGCGTCTCGATCAAGTCGAAGGTGTCCCGTTTCATGGCGACATTATAATTGAGTGCATGCACAAGCTCGTGCTGCTGCGCCACGGCGAGTCGGACTGGAACCGCGAGAACCGCTTCACCGGCTGGACCGACGTCGATCTCTCGGCGCGCGGCGTCGAGGAGGCGCGCGCCGCCGGCCGCTCGCTGCGGGCCGATGGCCTGCAGTTCGACCTCGCGTTCACTTCGGTGCTCCGGCGCGCCATCCGCACGCTCTGGCTGGTGCTCGAGGAAATGGACCTGCAATGGATCCCCGAGCACAAGAGCTGGCGCCTGAACGAGCGCCACTACGGCGCGCTGCAGGGGCTCAACAAGGCGGAGACGGCGGCCCGGTTCGGCGACCGGCAGGTGCTCGCCTGGCGGCGCAGCTACGACGTGCCGCCGCCGGCGCTCGAACCTTCGGATCCCCGCAATGCCGCGGGCGATCCGCGTTACGCGGACCTCGCCGCCGCCGAGCTGCCGCTCACCGAATGCCTCAAGGACACGGTGGCGCGCGTACTGCCTTACTGGAACGGCACGATCGCGCCCGCGGTGCGCTCGGGCCGGCGGGTGCTCGTGGCAGCGCACGGCAATTCGCTGCGCGCCCTGGTGAAGCATCTCGACGCCATCACGGACGCCGACATCGTCGGCCTCAATATCCCGACCGGGATGCCGCTCGTCTACGAGCTCGACGACGCGCTGCAGCCGCTGCGCCACTACTACCTGGGCGAAGCCGACGAGGTGGCGCAGCGCATCGCCGCAGTCGCGGCGCAAGGCAGGACCCAAGCCTGATCCGCGTCCTCGCCCTCGCCGCCGTTCTGGCCGCAGCGCCGGCCGGCGCTGCGGCGACGCGCGAGGAGGACCTGAAGGCGCTGCGCACGCGCATCGACGCCCTCAGGTCCGAGCTCGACAGCCGCGAGAGCGACCGGCGCGAGGCGCGCGAGGCGCTGCGCGCCTCGGAGTCGGCCATCTCGGAGGCGACGCGGACGCTGGCGAAACTCGAAACTGAGGGACGGCAGGCGCGCGACGCGCTGGCGCGCGCCGGCGAGCAGCGCCAGCGCCTCGAGCAGTCGCTCGCCGACCGGCAGACGGCGCTCGCGCGCCTGCTGGCCTCGCGCGCCACCGCCGGCGCCCCCGATGTCGTGCGGCTCACGCTCTCCGGCAAGGATCCCAGCGAAGTCGCGCGCCAGCTCTACTACCTTGCGGTGCTTTCGCGCGCGGCGGCGCGCCTGATCGAAGCGCATCGCGCGGGCCTCGCGGAACTCGAGCGCCTGCGCGACGAATCGCAGAACCGCGCGCGCGAGCTCGGCGCCATCGAGGCGCAGCAGCGCGCCGATCGCGACCGGGTGGTGGCCGAGCGGCGCGAACGCCGCCGCGTGCTGGAGCGCATTGCAGGCGAACTGCGCTCCGGGCGGCGCGAGATGAAGCGCATGCTGGCGGACGAACAGCGGCTCGCGCGCCTGGTGCAGGAGATCGGGCGCGTGCTCGCCAGCCGGCCGGGCGCCGGTTACCGGCGCAGCGAGCCGCTGCCGGAGGCCGGGACCGATGGCCGCCCGTTCGCCAGCCTGCGGGGCAGCCTCGGACTTCCGGTGCGCGGGGAACTTGCCGGCCGTTTCCGTGCCCAACGGGGTAATGCGCCGGGGTCCAAGGGCCTGTTCATCCGCGCGCCCGAAGGCGAGCCGGTGCGGGCCGTGGCCGCCGGACGCGTGGTTTACGCCGAGTGGATGCGCGGCTTCGGTAATCTGCTCATCGTCGATCACGGCGATGCGTATCTGTCGGTCTACGGCAACAACGAAGCGCTGCTCAAGCAAACGGGCGACGCCGTGAAGGCCGGTGAGAGCGTGGCCACCGTGGGCGCGAGCGGTGGCCGCAATGAATCGGGCGTATACTTTGAATTACGCCATCTGGGCCAGCCGTTCGACCCCATGAGTTGGGTGAGGTCGAAGTGAGCGCGACAACGCGAGCGTCGCTCGCCGCACGAGGGAATGATCCATGAGTAGCAGGGTGGGAAAGCTGGGCCTGGTTCTCGCCGGCGTCGTCGCCGGCATCCTGGTGAGCCTGAATTTCCAGGCGGTCGCCGATCGCGCCACGCGCTCGCCGCTGCCGATTTCGGAGTTGCGCGCCTTCACCGAGGTGTTCGGCGCCATCAAGGCCAATTACGTCGAGCCGGTGGAGGACAAGCGCCTCATCACCGAAGCGATCAACGGCATGCTCTCGGGGCTCGATCCGCACTCGGCGTATCTCGATGCCGACGCCTTCAAGGACCTGCAGGTCAGCACGCACGGCCAGTTCGGCGGCCTGGGCATCGAGGTCGGCATGGAAGACGGCTTCGTCAAGGTGGTGTCGCCGATCGAGGACACGCCCGCGTTCAAGGCCGGCATCAAGCCGGGCGATCTGATCATCAAGCTCGACGACACGCCGGTGAAGGGCATGACGCTGCAGGACGCGGTCAAGCGCATGCGCGGCAAGCCCAATACCCAGATCGTGCTCACCATCTCGCGCAAGGGCGAGACGCAGCCGATCGTGGTCAGCCTGACGCGCGCCGTGATCAAGGTGCAGAGCGTGAAGTCGAAGTTCATCGAGCCGGGCTTCGCCTGGGTGCGCGTGTCGCAGTTCCAGGAAGGCACCGCCGAGGGCATGGTCAGGCACCTGGAAGGGCTGTTCAGGCAGGGTCCCGTCAGAGGGCTGGTGCTCGACCTGAGGAACGACCCGGGCGGGCTGCTCTACGGGGCGGTCGCGATTTCAGCAGCGTTCCTGCCCTCGAAATCGCTGGTCGTGTCCACCGACGGACGCAACGAGGATGCGCGCCGCAAGTACGTTGCGAGCGCCGATGACTACATGCGCGGCGGGCGCGATGACGTGCTGAGGAGCCTGCCGGCCGCGGTCAAGACGGTGCCGATGGTGGTGCTGGTGAATGGCGGCTCGGCTTCGGCTTCGGAAATCGTCGCCGGCGCGCTGCAAGACCACAAGCGCGCCGTGGTGATGGGCACGCAGACTTTCGGCAAGGGTTCCGTGCAGACCATCATGCCGCTCGGCAACAACACCGCGATCAAGCTGACCACGGCGCGGTACTTCACGCCGGGCGGCCGCTCGATCCAGGCGAAGGGCATCACGCCGGACATCATCGTCGAGGAGCCGGGTACGACACCGCTGTTGCGCGTGCGCGAGGCCGACCTGCAGCGCCACCTCTCGAACGGCGAGCAGAAGGACAGCGAAAAGTCCGTAGCGCCGCGCACGCAGCCGCACCCGAATGGCGCCGCAGCCGAGCAACCGGTGCAGCCACCGCTCGAACTCGGCTCGAAGGATGATTTCCAGTTGACCCAGGCGCTCGCGCACCTCAAGGGGCAGCCGGTGCTTTCCAAGCCCGCGGCGACGGTCGCCCAGAACAAGAAGGGCGGCTGAAGCTTCCCTAGTCGAGCCGGCCGTCGCGCTGCAAGCGCGCGACGATGGTCTGCGCCGCGTCCTGCGGCGTGCAATCCTGGGTGTCGATGGCGAGGTCCGCGTCCTGCGGCGGCTCGTAGGGATCGCTCACGCCGGTGAAGGCGGGGAGCAGCCCGGCGCGCGCTTTCGCATAGTGCCCTTTCGGATCGCGCCGCTCGCAGACTTCGATCGGCGTAGCGACGTGGACGAGCAGAAAATCCCCTACAGCCGATCCCCGGCGGCGGACTTCGGCGCGCGCCGCCGCGTAGGGCGCGATCTGGGCGCAGATCGCGATGCCGCCGTGGCGTGCGATCTCGGCGGCGACGTAGCCGATCCGGAGCACGTTCAGGTCGCGGTGCGCGCGCGAGTAGCCCAGGCCGCTAGAAAGGAGCGCGCGGACTTCGTCGCCATCGAGCAGCGTCACCGTGCGCCCGAGGTCCGTCAGGCGCCGGTGCAGCGCGCGGGCGAGCGTGGACTTGCCGGCGCCGGGCAATCCGGTGAAGAACACGATCAGGCCGCGCGCCGTGGACATGAGGCCGCGAATTGTAGCCTTCGATGACGCCAAAGCGCGCTTCGATTACGATGCGCCAGCGCCCATGAACGACGAGCAGCTCCTGCGCTACAGCCGCCACATCCTGCTGCCGGAAAT
>SCUH01000318.1 GCA_004298295.1 Betaproteobacteria bacterium
CGTCATGGGCAGCGTGACGGGCGTGCTTCTGGCGGGCGGACAGGGACGGCGCATGGGCGGCGTCGACAAGGGACTGCAGCCGCTGCGCGGCAAGCCGCTGGCGCAATGGGCGATCGAGCGCTTCGCGCCGCAGGTGGACGAACTGATCATCAACGCCAACCAGAATGCCGGCGCGTACGCGCGCTTCGGCCATCGCGTCGTGCCCGATGCGCTGCAGGGCTTCGCCGGACCGCTCGCAGGCCTGCACGCCGGCCTGAAGGCCGCGAGCGGCGAGTTCGTCGCCACGGTGCCCTGCGATTCGCCCTTCCTGCCGCCGGACCTGGTCGCGCGGCTGCGCCGGGGGCTCGGCGACAACGACCTCGCGGTGGCGAAGACCGGCACGCAGCCGCACCCGGTGTTCGCGCTCGTGCGGCGCGCGGTGCTGCCGCATCTCGAAGCCTATCTCGCGCGTGGCGGGCGCAAGATCGACGACTGGTACGCGACGCTCAAGGTGATCGAAGTCGCCTTCGACGACGAGGCCGACGCGTTCCGCAACCTCAACACGCGCGAAGAGCTGGAACGGGAATGAGCCGCATCGAAGCCATCGTCAGCTGTCTCGACGGCTACGATCCGGACGCGCTGCCGGTCGACAAGGCGCGCGAGGCGATCCGCGCCTGCCTCGCGCCGGTCGCCGGGGCCGAGCGCGTCGCGCTGCGCGATGCGCTCGGCCGCGTGCTGGCGCAGGACGTGGTCCCGGCCATCAACGTTCCGGCGCACGACAATTGCGCCATGGACGGCTATGCGGTGCGCGGCGCCGATCTCAGCCCGGATGGCGAGGTCGTGCTGCACGAGATCGGAGCCGCGCTCGCCGGACGCGTGTTCAAGGGCGCCGTCGGTCCGGGCGAATGCGTGCGCGTCATGACGGGCGCGGTGCTGCCGCCGGGCACGGACACGGTCGTGATCCAGGAAGTGGTGCGCGTCGCTGGCGGGCGCGTCGCGATTCCGCCGGGACAGAAGCCGGCGCAGAACGTGCGCTACGCAGGTGAAGACCTGAAGCAAGGCGTTGCGGTGCTGCGGCCCGGTGCGGCGCTGCGCGCCGCGGAACTCGGTCTGATCGCGTCGCTCGGCCTGGGCGAAGTGAGCGTCAAGCGGCGCCTGCGGGTGGCCTTCTTCGCCACCGGCGACGAACTGGCTTCGATCGGCGCGCCGCTCGGCGAAGGCGAGGTGTACGACTCCAACCGCTACACGCTGCACGGCATGCTGACGCGCCTGGGCGTCGAGCTCATCGACCTCGGGGTGGTGCGCGACGATCCGGCGCTGCTTGAAGCGGCGTTCCGCAGGGCCGCCGCCGGCGCCGACGCCATCATCACCACGGGCGGCGTGTCGGTCGGCGAGGCCGATTTCGTCAGGCCGCTCACCGCGAAGCTCGGCGAGGTGCTGTTCTGGAAGATCGCCATGCGCCCCGGGCGGCCCATGGCCTTCGGTCGCATCGGCGACGCCATCCTCTTCGGCCTGCCGGGCAATCCGGTCGCGGTGATGGTCACCTTCTACCAGTTCGTGCGCGATGCGCTCCTGTGCCTCTCGGGTCGCAGCGGCGACTGCGCACTGCCGTTGCTCGAGGCGCAGGCCGCGGTGGCGCTGCGCAAAGTCCCGGGCCGCACCGAGTATCAGCGCGGCGTCCTCTTCCGGGAGGGTGACGCGTGGCAGGTCCGCACCACCGGACAGCAGGGCGCGGGGGTGCTGCGCTCGATGTCGGAAGCCAACTGCTTCATCGTGCTCGAGCACGCGCGCGGCCGCGTCGCACCCGGGGAACGCGTGCGCGTGCAGCCGTTCGAAGGGCTGGTCTGAGTCCGATTCATCGGCGGTCCCCGGCGAGTGCTTGATCGCCGTCAAGCCCTGCCCGCGGGGCGGGTCTAAGCTTTCTGCGTACCCGATCTGAACGGAGACTCGACCATGCCCGCAAAACGCCTGGTGTTCGGAGACGACGCGCGCGGCCGGCTTGTCGACGGAATGAACAAACTGGCCGACGCGGTGCGCGTCACCCTCGGCCCGAAAGCGCGCACCGTGGTGTCGGAGCGCTCCTACGGCTCGCCGACCGTGATCAATTCCGGCGTCATCGTGGCGAAGGAAGTCGAGCTCGAGGACCGCTTCGAGAACATGGGCGCGCAGATGGTGCGCGAGGTCGCTGCCAAGACTTCGGAAGTCGCGGGCGACGGCACCACCACCGCCACGGTGCTCGCCGCGGGCATCGTCACGGAGGGTCTGAAGTACGTCGCCGCCGGCATGAACCCGATCGACCTGAAGCGGGGCATCGACCAGGCCGTGACTGCCGTGGTCGAGGAGTTCAAGCGCATCGCGCGGCCCTGCTCGGCGCGCACCGAGATCGCGCAGGTGGCCTCGATCTCAGCCAACAACGACACCTCGATCGGCGAGATGATCGCCCAGGCGATGGAGAAGGTCGGCAAGGAAGGCGTCATCACGGTCGAGGACGGCAAGGGCCTGCAGAGCGAGCTCGAGGTGGTGGAAGGCATGCAGTTCGATCGCGGCTACCTCTCGCCCTACTTCATCAACAATCCCGAGAAGCAGACCGTCACGCTCGAAGATGCGCTCGTGCTGCTGCACGACAAGAAGATTTCCGCGATCCGCGATCTGCTGCCGATGCTCGAGTACGTCGCCAAGACCGGCAAGCCGCTGCTCGTGATCGCCGAGGAAATCGAGGGCGAGGCGCTCGCCACGCTGGTGGTGAATACGCTGCGCGGCGTGATCAGGGCCTGCGCGGTCAAGGCACCGGGCTTCGGCGACCGGCGCAAGGCGATGCTCGAGGACATCGCCATCCTCACCGGCGGCCAGGTGATCGCCGAGGAAGCGGGCCTCACGCTGGAGAAAGCCACCCCCGAGGTGCTCGGGCGCGCCAAGAGGATCGAGATCGACCGCGAGGACACCACGCTCATCGGTGGCGCCGGCGACCCGAAGCGGATCCAGGCGCGCGTCGTGCAGATCAAGCAGCAGCAGGACGAGTCGACCAGCGACTACGACAAGGAAAAGCTGCGCGAGCGCGCCGCCAAGCTCGCCGGCGGCGTCGCGGTGGTGAAGGTCGGCGCCGCCACCGAGACCGAGATGAAGGAGCGCAAGAGCCGCACCGAGGACGCGCTGCACGCGACGCGCGCCGCGGTCGAGGAAGGCGTGCTGCCGGGCGGCGGCGTGGCGCTGCTGCGCGCGCGCGCGCGGCTGGCCAAGCTGCGCGGCGCCAATTCCGACCAGGACGCCGGCATCCAGATCGTGCTGCGCGCCCTGGAGGAGCCGCTGCGCCAGATCGTGCGCAACTGCGGCGGCGAGCCGGCGGTGGTGGTGCAGCGCGTCGCCGACGGCGAGGGCGACTTCGGCTACAACGCCGCGACCGGCGAGTACGGCGACCTGGTG
>SCUH01000319.1 GCA_004298295.1 Betaproteobacteria bacterium
CTACGGCTACGGCGCCTACGGCATTCCGGACGATCCGTTCTTCGTGCCGCGCCTGCGCGCCTGGTACGACCAGGGCGGCATCTGGGCGGTGGCGCACGTGCGCGGCGGCGGCGCCTACGGCCGCGAATGGCATGAGGCCGGCCGCAAGGCGACCAAGCCCAACACCTGGAAAGACGCGATCGCCTGCGCCGAGTGGTTGATCGCGAAGGGCTACAGCGCGCGCGAGCGTCTCGGCATTTTCGGCGGCAGCGCGGGCGGCATCCTCGTCGGCCGCGCGATCACCGAGCGCCACGATCTCTTCGCGGCCGCAATTGCATCGGTCGGCGTCTTCGACACGCTGCGCATGGAAACCACGCCTAACGGCGTGCCGAACGTACCCGAGTTCGGCAGCGTGAAGAAGGAAGACGAGTTCCGCGCCCTGCTGGCGATGAGCAGCTACGACGCGGTGCGCGCCGGCACCGCGTATCCCGCGGTGCTGTTGCCGCACGGCGTCAACGACCCGCGCGTCGACGTCTGGGAATCGCTCAAGATGGCGGCACGCCTGCAGGCCGCCACCACCAGCGGCAGGCCGGTGCTGCCGCGCCTGGATTTCGACGCCGGGCACGGCGTCGGCAGCACCAAGGAGCAGCGCCAGAACGAGTGGGTCGACATGTACGCGTTCCTGCTGTGGCAGTTCGGCGTGCCGGGGTTCCAGGCGGCGGGGCGGTAGCGGGTCGATCCACGGTTACAGCGCTCTAGCGGAAGCGGAAGCGCGGATTTTGATTCCCCTGTTCTCGGCTTTTCCGTATCGATTGCGAGCAATCGATACGGAAAAGCCGAGATCGATTTGAATTCAAATTCGCGCTATCTCAATGCAGACGCGTCAGCGCGCTTTTCCCGGCTCGTGCGCCGGCGGCGCGGTCTTGAGCACTTCCTCGATCGTGGTCACGCCGGCGGCGACTTTCAGCGCGCCGCTGATCCGCAGCGGCTTCATGCCTTCCTTGATCGCCTCCTCGCGCAGGCGCGCGAGATCGGCGCCGTTCGCGATTACCTCCTTGATGCCGGAGCTGTAGACCAGCGTCTCGTAGATGCCGACGCGGCCGAGAAAGCCGGTCATGCGGCATTCGAGGCAGCCGACCGGCTTGCAGATCGCCGCTGGCCGGTTGGTCTTCCACGGCGCGACCAGCGCCTCCCACGCCGCGATCTCTTCGGCGCGATGCAGCTCGACTTTCTGCTTGCATTGCGGGCACAGCGTCCTCACCAGGCGCTGCGCCATGACGCCGTTGACGGTGGCGTTCAGCAGGTACGGCGGCACGCCGAGTTCGAGCAGCCGCGTCACCGCGCTCGGCGCGTCGTTGGTGTGCAGGGTCGAGAGCACGAGGTGGCCGGTGAGCGCCGCCTGCACCGCCATTTCCGCGGTCTGCAGGTCGCGGATTTCGCCCACCATGATGATGTCGGGGTCCTGCCGGAGCAGCGCGCGTACGCCGTCGGCGAAGTCCAGCTCGATCGCGGGCTGCACCTGCATCTGGTTGAACGCCGGCTCGACCATCTCGATCGGATCCTCGATCGTGCAGACGTTCACTTCGGGGGTGGCGAGGCTCTTCAGCGTCGAGTAGAGCGTGGTGGTCTTGCCCGAGCCGGTGGGGCCGGTCACCAGCACGATGCCGTTGGGCCGCTCCGTCATCTCCTTCCAGCGCTGGCGGTCATCGTCGGAAAAACCGAGCTCGCGGAAATCGCGCACCAGCACCTCGGGATCGAAGATGCGCATCACCAGTTTCTCGCCGAAGGCGGTCGGCAGCGTCGACAGCCGCAGCTCCACTTCCTGGCCGTCGAGCGTGCGCGTCTTGATGCGCCCGTCCTGCGGCCGGCGTTTCTCCACCACGTCCATGCGGCCGAGGATCTTGATGCGGCTGGTCATCGCCGCCAGCACCGGCGCCGGGATCTGGTAGACCTGGTGCAGCACCCCGTCGATGCGAAAGCGCACGATGCCGAGGTCGCGCCGCGGCTCGATGTGGATGTCGCTCGCGCGCTGCTCGAAGGCGTAGCTCCAGAGCCAGTCCACCACGCGCACGATATGCGCATCGTTGGCGTCGAGCGGCTTGTTGCTGGCACCCAGCTCGACCAGCTGCTCGAAATTCGACAGCCCCGTGGCGCCCGCGGCGCTGCGCGTCGCACCCTTCACCGATTTCGCCAGGTTGTAGAACTCGACCTGGTAGCGCGCGATGTCCGCTGGATTGGCGATCACGCGCCGGATCTCGAGTTTCAGGATCCTGGAGAGCTCCTGCTCCCAGTCGCGGTCCCAGGGCTCCGCGGTGGCGATCACCGCTTCGCGCGCCGTGACGCCCACCGGCAGGATGCGAAAGCGCGTCGCGTAGGCCGACGACATCACTTCGGTGACGGCGGAGAAGTCGACCTTCAGCGGATCGATGTGCCGGTACTCCAGGCCGCAGCGCTGCGCCAGCCATTCGGTGAGCGGCTCGAGCGCAAGCGGACGGTGCGGCGGCAGCGCGCTCTTCCACTGCTGGTCCGCGACCACCACCAGCGGGTGGCTCGCGCCGCGGTAATAGCGGCGCTCCTTCTTCAGCTTGTCGGCGTCTTCGGCGCTGAGCATGCGGTCCTCGACCAGCCAGTCGAGAACCTCGGCGAGGTTCAGGCGTCCCTCGCGGGCGGGGGTTTTTGCCGCGTGTGGCATGGCGTGCGGACTATACCCCATACTATCGCGCATGGCCCGCAGCCGCCGCCCCGCGCTCGCCACAGCCGTCACCCTGCGCGAGGTCTGGGCGTGGAGCATGTACGACTTCGCCAACTCGGGCTACACCACCGTGGTGATCACCGCGGTGTTCAACGCGTATTTCGTCGCCGCGGTCGCAGGCAAGGCACCGTGGGCGACTTTTGCCTGGACCGCGGCGCTGTCGGTGTCGTATCTCGCGGTGCTGCTCAGCGCGCCGCTCGTGGGCGCCTGGGCGGACGCGCACGGCGCCAAGAAACGCCTGCTGCTCGGCGCGACCTTCGGTTGCGTGCTGTTCACCGCGGCGCTGTACTTCGCCGCTCCGGGCGCGGTGGCGCTGGCGATCGTCCTGGTGGTGCTGTCGAATTTCTTCTTCTCCACGGGCGAGAACCTGATCGCGGCGTTCCTGCCCGAACTCGCCGACTCGCAGGCGATGGGGCGCGTCTCGGGCTGGGGCTGGGCGTTCGGCTACCTTGGGGGATTGGTGTCGCTTGGCATCTCGCTCGCTTACATCACCTGGGCCCAGGGCCAGGGCCAAGGCGGCGCGCAGTTCGTTCCGGTGGTGATGCTGATCACCGCAGCGCTGTTTGCGCTCTGCGCCGCGCCGACATTTCTTTTCCTGCGCGAGCGCGCCAAGCCGCAGCCGAAAATGGACAATCCCTGGGCGCGCGTGCTGCACACCATCCGCCACGCGCGCCAGTTCCGCGACCTGCGGCGCTTCCTCGTCTGCATCCTCTTTTACCAGGCCGGCATCATGGCGGTGATCGCGCTCGCCGCGATCTACGCCCAGGAGGCGATGCAATTCACCACCCGGCAGACGCTCGTCCTCGTCCTGGTGGTCAACGTGACCGCGGCCGCCGGCGCGTTCGGTTTCGGCTACCTGCAGGATGCGATCGGCCACGTGCGCGCCATGGCGCTGGTGCTCGCCGGATGGATCGCGATGATCCTGCTCGCCTACCGCGCCGACGATGCGCCGACTTTCTGGGTGGCGGCGAACCTGGCCGGGCTGTGCATGGGTTCGGCGCAGGCCGCCGGGCGCGCCATCGTCGGCTATCTCTCGCCGCCGGACCGGCTGGCGGAGTTCTTCGGCCTGTGGGGGCTCGCGGTCAAGGCGGCTTCCATCTTCGGCCCGCTCACCTACGGCATCGTGACCTGGATCTTCGCAGGCGAGCATCGCCTCGGCATCCTCGCCGTGGGCGCGTATTTCGTGGCCGGCCTCGCGCTGCTCGCGGGCATCGACGTCGAACGCGGGCGGCGGGCGGCGCTGGAATCGTAACCGATCGTAACTGCGGGAATCCGGTTCCGGTTGGAGGTGTTTACCGCACTGGAGGCCCACTATGAAAACCGCCTTGACGCTCATCGCCGCCCTCGCGACTGCGTATCCGGCACTTGCCGGGCCCTACGACCAGCCTTACGCCATGGTGGAGAGCGGCAACCGCAGCGGCGTGCGCAAGGAATTGCCCACGCACATCGGCTCGATCGACGGCGAATCCACTTCGCGCCATCGGCGATCGCATGTCGTGGCTCCGGGCAAGCGCCAGGTCGAAATCTACCTGCCGACCCGGGTCGCGCCGACCGCGAAAAGGTACCGCGTCGTGGAAATCGACGCCAGGGCCTGCGTGCGTTACCGCATCGTCGCGCGCTACGACAACCTGACGCACATCGAATGGACACCGGTCGTCTATAGCGAGCCGATCGGCGAATGCAGCAGAAAATTCAAACGGGCCGGATAGCCGGCCGTGACGAGACCTGCGGCGTGCCCATTCCGATTCCCGCTGCAGCGGCTCTTCTATTGAATGACCTTCGTCGCCCGCAACAGCACGGACGGGGGAATCGTCAGTCCGAGTCCTTTCGCCGCCTTGAGGTTGACGACGAGTTCGAACGTCGCCGGCCGCTCGGCGGGCAGCTCGCCGGGACTGGCGCCCTTGAGGATCCGGTCGACGAAGAACGCGGCGCGCCGGTGCATGCCCTCGTAGCTCGGTCCGAAGGACACCAGCCCGCCCGCCTCCACCAGTTCGCGATAGGCGTGCACGCCCGGCAGACGCGCGCGCGCGGCGAACTCCATGATGCGCTCGCGGTGGTGCAGGAACAATCGGTCCGCCAGCACGAGCAGCGCCTGCGGCCGCTCCCTCAGGATGTCGGCAAACGCCTTGTCGAGCCCTGCCTTGTCGCGCACGCCGAGCGAAAGCACCTTCATGCCGAGCGCCTCGGCCGCGGCCTGGGTCCTGCGCTCGCCGATGAATTGCAGCGGGCTCTCCGAATTCCATAGCAGCGCGACGTGCGAAATGCCGGGGATGATTTCGCGCAGCAGCTCCAGGCGCTTGCCGTCGAGCTCCGGCGAGATCGAGGTCAGCCCGGTGATGTTGCCGCCGGGGTGGCTGAGGGAGGGGATGATGCCCGTGCCGACCGGATCGCCTACAGCGATCATGACCAGCGGCGTCGTGGTGGTCGCTTTCTTCACGGCGAGCGTGGCCGGCGTCCCGGCCGTCACGATCACCTCGACCTTCATCGCCAGCAGCTCGCCGATCAGCGCCGGAAGGCTCTCGTAATTGCCCTCCGCCCACCGGTACTCGATCAGCAGGTTGCGGCCCTCGACGTAGCCGAGTTCGCGCAAGCCCTCGCGGAACGGCCCGACGAGATTCGCTTCGAGCGCTGCCGTGGAATTGCCGAGAAATCCGATCCGGTGCGGCTTCGCGCCCTGCTCGGACTGGGCGGATACTTGCATTGCAAGCGCGCTCAGCACAAGCACAAGAACCCACCCGAATCCTCTGGCCATTGCGGCTATCCCGGCAATGCGGCGCCAGCGAACCGGGCCGCGCCCGCCCTACTCAAGGACGGCTTCCATCGAAATCTTCGCGTTCAGCAGTCGCGAGATCGGGCATCCGGCCTTGGCGTTATTCGCCGCCTTGTCGAACGCCTCTTTGCTCGCGCCCGGTACCTTCGCGCGCACGGCGAGGTGGACCGCGGTGACGGTAAAGCCGCCGTCGGTCTTTTCCAGCGTCACCGCAGCCGTGGTCGCGATGCTCGCGGCTGTCAGGTTGGCCTGACCGAGCTGTCCCGACAGCGCCATCGAAAAGCACCCGGCATGGGCCGCCGCGATCAATTCTTCGGGATCGGTCTGGCCGCCCTTTTCGAAACGGCTCGCGAACGAATACGGCGCACTGGACAGCGCCCCGCTGCCTGTAGAAACCGTGCCGGTACCGTCCTTGAGACCACCCTTCCAGACCGCCGAGCTCTTGCGTAGCATGGTCGCTCCTCGAGAAATAGGCTTTGTCCCCGGTCAAACCGGGCGCTGCGCTATTATCCGCTCCTCAATTTTCCGAGCCAAGGCGAGGACCCCATGACGATCCAGATCGGCGACACGGTGCCAGACGGCGTGCTGTTCGAATCCGTAGGCTACAGCGATGAAAGCCATTGCCCGATGCGTCCGTCGCAGGTGAAGGTCGCGGATGCGCTGAAAGGCCGGCGCATCGTGATTTTCGGCCTTCCCGGCGCGTTTACGCCGACCTGCTCGGGCAAGCACCTGCCGGGCTACGTCGCGCGTCTGGACCAGTTCAAGGCCAAGCGGGTGGATGAGATCTGGTGCGTCGCCGTGAATGACGGCTACGTCATGGCGGTCTGGGGCCGCGATCAGAAGGCCGACGGCAAGATCCGCATGCTCGGGGACGGCAACTGCACGTGGACGAAAGCCCTCGGCCTGGAAGTCGATACCAGCGCGGGCGGCATGGGCCTGCGCATGCGCCGCTTCTCGATGCTCGTCGACGACGGCGTGGTCAAGCAGCTCAACGTCGAGCAGCCTCTCAAGTTCGAGGTCTCCGACGCCGAGACGATGCTGAAGCAGCTCGGCTGACTCAGCTCTTGGCCGAAAACTCCAGCAGCAGCGCGTTCATGCGCCTGACGAACGCCGCCGGGTCCTCGAGCGCCGCGCCCTCCGCCAAGAGCGCCTGCTCGTAGAGCAGCGCCGCCCAATCGTCGAAGCGCGCCGTCTCGTCCTTGAGGCGCGCCACGATCGGGTGCGAGGGATTGATCTCGAGGATCGGCCGTGATTGCGGCGCCTTCTGTCCCGCCGCGCGCAGGATGCGCGCGAGGTTGGCGCTCATGTCGTGCTCGTCGGCCACCAGGCACGCGGGCGAGTCGGTCAGGCGCTGCGTCACGCGCACGTCCTTGACGCGCTCGCCGAGCGCCTGCTTGAGCCGCCCGGTGAGCTCGCCGAACTCCTTGCGCTTCGCCTCAGTATCCTTCTTCTCGGTCTCGTCCGCGAGCTCGCCGAGATCGAGCCCGCCGCGCGCCACCGAGGCGAGCGGCTTGCCCTCGAACTCGGTGAGGCTCGAGACCAGCCACTCGTCGACCCGCTCGCCGAGCAGCAGCACCTCCACGCCCTTGCGGCGGAACACTTCCAGGTGCGGGCTGGAGCGCGCCGCGCCGAACGATTCCGCGGTCACGTACCAGATGCGGTCCTGCCCCGGCTTCATGCGCGCGACGTAGTCGGCGAGCGACACGCTCTGCGCCTCGCCCTCGGCGTGCGTCGAGGCGAAGCGCAGCAGCTTGGCGATGCGCTCGCGGTTGGCGGCGTCTTCGGCCGCGCCTTCCTTGAAGACGCGGCCGAACTCGCTCCAGAACGTGGCGTACTTTTCGGGCTGGTTCGCCGCCAGGTCCTCGAGCAGGCCGAGGATGCGCTTGCTGCAGCCGCCGCGGATCGCCTCGAGATCGCGGCTCTGCTGCAGGATCTCGCGCGAGACGTTGAGCGGCAGGCTGTCGGCGTCGATCACGCCGCGCACGAAGCGCAGGTACGCGGGCATCAGGTGCTCGGCGTCTTCCATGATGAAGACGCGCTGCACGTAGAGCTTGACGCCGTGGCGCGCGTGCCGCTCCCAGAGATCGACCGGCGCGCGCGCCGGCAGGTAGAGCAGCTGCGTGTACTCCTGGCGCCCCTCGACGCGCGCATGCGCCCAGGCGAGCGGGTCCTCGAAGTCGTGCGCCACGTGCTTGTAGAACTCGCGGTACTGCGCGTCGCTGATCTCGCTCTTCGGGCGCGCCCACAGCGCGCTCGCCTGGTTGAGCGTCTCTTCCTTGCCCGGCATGAACTCCCGGCTCACCGGGTCGACCTGCGACTCGCCGACCAGCACGATCGGCAGCCCGATGTGGTCGGAGTACTTGCGCACGATGCCCTTCACGCTCCAGGGCTCGAGCAGTTCGTCCTCGCCCTCGCGCAGGTGGAGCGTCACTTCCGTGCCGCGGTTGCGCCGCGGCGCCGGCTCGAGCGTGTACTCGCCGGAGCCGTCCGACTCCCAGCGCACGCCCTCTTCGGCCGGCAGCCCGGCGCGGCGCGTCACCAGCGTCACCCGGTCGGCGACGATGAACGAGGCGTAGAAGCCGACCCCGAACTGGCCGATGAGGCGCGCGTCCTTCTGCTGATCGCCGCTGAGCGTGGCGAGGAATTCCCTGGTGCCCGACTTGGCGATGGTGCCGATGTTGGCGATCACCTCGTCGCGCGACATGCCGATGCCGTTGTCGGCCACGGTGAGGGTGCGCGCCGCCTTGTCGATGCGCAGCGTGACGCGCAGCTCCGCTGCGTCCTCGTAGAGCGCGGGCTGCGCCAGCGCCTCGAAGCGCAGCTTGTCGGCGGCGTCCGAGCCGTTCGAGATCAGCTCGCGCAGGAAGATCTCCTTGTTGCTGTACAGCGAGTGGATCATCAGGGACAGCAGCTGCTTCACCTCGGCCTGGAAGCCGAGCGTCTGCTTTGCGGCGGCCTGCGCCATGCGCAATCTCCTCGGGGTTTCGCTCAACCCTGTGGGTTGGGGGCGAAACAGCCGCGTTTCAAGGGCCGGGGCGTGCCCGCGCCGTTGTACCCTTCGCCGATGCACCTCGAACGCGCCGCCGTGGCCGCGGGCACCCGGGCGAGCCTGCCGGTGCTGCTCGGTATCGCGCCCTTCGGCATGATCTGCGGTGTCGCCATGGTGGCGGGCGGCATTCCGCCGCTCAGCGCCGTGCTGATGTCGGTGTTGGTGTTTGCGGGCGCCTCGATGCTGGCGGCGACGCAGCTGCTCGCCGCCGGTGCGCCGGTGGCGCTGGTCGTGCTGACTGCGTTCTTCGTCAATCTGCGCTTCATGATGTACAGCGCCTCGATGCGGCTGCACCTGGGGGCAGTGCCGGTTGGCTGGCGCCTGCTGGCGGCCTGCATGCTGGCGGACAACCCCTACGCGCTCAGCCTGGCGCGCTTCGCCGATCACCCCGCCGACCGCGACAAGCTCGCCTTCTTCCTTGGCGCTGCGGCGCCGGTGTGGCTGTGCTGGCAGCTCGCCGTCATCCTGGGCGTGCTGGTCGGAGCACGCCTGCCGGTGACCTGGCAGCTCGAATTTGCCGCGCCGCTCGCCTTCATCGCGATCTCGGTGCCGCTGCTGCGCGACCGGGCCATGATCGCAGCGGCCGCGGCGGCGGGCGTCACCGTGGTGCTGGCGCACGGCCTGCCGCTGCGCTTGGGCCTGATGCTGGCGGCGCTCGCCGGCATCGCCGCCGGCCTGCTCATGGAGCGGAAAGCGCCGTGAACGTCTGGCTTGCGCTCGCCGGGATGTGCGCGGTGACCTTCGCGCTGCGCGCCTCGTTCCTGGTGCTGCCGGAGCGCGTGCAGCTGCCGCCGCTGCTGCGGCGCGCGCTGCGCTACGTGCCGGCCGCGGTGCTCACCGCGATCTGGGCGCCGGAACTTCTGCTGCGTTCCGGGAGTCTGTACTTCGCGGCGGACAACCACCGCCTGTTCGCTGGGGTGGCGGCGATCGCGGTTGCCTGGCGCTTCCGCAGAACTTTTGTCACCATTGCCGCCGGCCTCGCGGCGCTGCACTTTTTCGACTGGCTCGTCTGACATGACTATTGCGTTCCCACGCTTTGTTTTCGGCGGCTTGCTCCTGCTCGCCGCCGCGGCCGCGCTCGCCCAGGCGCTGCCCGAAAGGACAGCCAGCGTCGAGGGCGTCACCGAATACCGGCTGGCCAACGGCCTGCGCGTGCTCACCGTCCCGGACCCGAGCGCCGACACCGTCACCGTGCACCTCGCCTACCTCGTGGGCTCGCGCCACGAGGGCTACGGCGAGAAGGGCATGGCGCACCTGCTCGAGCACCTGCTGTTCAAGAGCTCCCTCAAGCACCCCAACATCTCGCTCGAACTCGACCGGCGCGGCGCGCGCCACAACGCCACCACCGCGTTCGATCGCACCACCTACTTCGAGACCCTGCCGGCGAGCGACGACAACCTCGACTGGGCGCTTGGGCTGGAAGCCGACCGCATGGTGAACGCCACCTTCTCGCCGCAGGACCTGGCGAGCGAGATGACCGTGGTGCGCAACGAATTCGAGATGCGCGAGAACGATCCCGGCGGCGTGCTCTTCGAGCGCATGCAGCGCCTGGCCTATGCCTGGCACAACTACGGCAACGCCATCATCGGCAACCGCGCCGACATCGAGCGCGTGCCGATCGAGCGGCTGCGCGCCTTCTACCGCACCTGGTACCAGCCGGACAACGCCGTGCTGATCCTCGGGGGCCGCTTCGACGAGGCACGCGCCCTCGAGAGGGTGGCGCACCATTTCGGCGCCCTGCCGCGCCCGGCGCGGGCGCTGCCCGAGCTCTATACCATCGAGCCGACACAGGATGGCGAGCGCAGCGTCACGCTGCGGCGCACGGGCGACACGCAGATGGTCGCCGCGCTGTACCGCGTCCCGGCCGCGGCCGATCCCGACTATCCGGCGCTCGAGCTGCTGGTGCATGCGCTCGGAGCCGCGCCCGCCGGGCGCCTGCACCGCGCGCTGGTGCAGAAGGGCCTGGCGAGCACGGTCTGGGGCGGCGAGCGCGCGATGCACGACCCGGGGTTCGTCCATTTCGGCGCGGCGCTCGGCAATGCGGCGGCGCTCGAGCCGGCGCGCGATGCGCTGCTCGCCGTGCTCGAGGGCATCGCGCGCGAGCCGATCCGCGCCGACGAGGTGGAGCGCGCCCGCACCGCGCTGCTCGGGGACATCGACAAGACGCAGACCGACCTGCAGGCGCTGATCCGCTGGCTCTCGGAATTCGCGGCGCTGGGCGACTGGCGGCTGTTTTACCTCTACCGCGACCGCCTGCAGCAGGCAGGCGTCGCGGATGTGCAGCGCGTCGCCGAGCGCTACCTGCGGCCCGCCAACCGCGTGCTCGGCCTGTTCATTCCGACCGCGCAGCCCGAGCGTGCCGAGATCCCGCTGCGGCCCGACGTCGGCGCCGCGGTGGCGGACTACAAGGGACGCGAAGCCCCGGCAAGCGGCGAGGCCTTCGATCCGACACCGCAGAACGTCGAAGCGCGCCTGATCCGCCGCGAGCTGCCGAACGGCATCCGGCTCGCCCTGCTGCCGAAGAAGACGCGCGGCGCCACGGTGCAGGCCGTGCTCGCGCTTTACTGGGGCGACGAGGCGAGCAAGGCCGACCGCGCCACCGCCTGCTCGCTGGCGGGCGGCCTGCTGATGCGCGGCACGCGCCGGCACAACCGCACCGAGCTGCGCGATGCCTTCGACAAGCTCAAGGCGACGGTCCAGGCCGGCGTCAGCGGCGCCGGCCTGGAGGCGCGCCGCGACAGCCTCGAGCCGACGCTGCGCCTGCTGGCCGAAGTGCTGCGCGAGCCGGCGTTCCCCGCCGACGAGTTCGAGCAGCTCAGGCGCGCCCGGCTCACCAGCGCCGAGTCGCAGCTGAGCGACCCGGAAGCGATCGCCGACGAGCGCCTGCAGCGCCACCTGGCGCCGTATCCGCGCGGCCACTGGCTCGCGCCGCAGAGCACCGCCGAGCGCATCGCCGAGCTGAACACGGCCACCCTCGAAGAGGCGCGCCGCTGTTACGGCGACCTGGTGGGCGCGACCGGGGCGACGTTCGTCGCGGTGGGGGATTTCGATCCCGAGGCGCTGACGCAGCTCGTCGCCGAACTGTTCGGCGACTGGCAGAGCCCGCGACCGTTCACGCGCATCGCGAACCGGCATTTCGATCAGCCGCGCATCGACGAGGAGGTGCGCACGCCGGACAAGGCGAACGCGGCGCTGCGCGCCGGCCTCAATCTCAAGCTGCGCGACGACCATCCCGATTTCCCCGCGCTGGTACTCGGCAGCTACCTCCTCGGCGGCACCTCCACGGCGCGGCTGCCGGCGCGCATCCGCGAGAAGGACGGGCTGTCCTACAGCATCTACTCGCATTTCAGCGCCAGTTCGCTCGACGAGAGCGCCAGTTTCGGCATCGAGGCGACGTTCGCGCCGCAGAACAAGCAGCGCGTCGAACAGGGCGTGGCCGAGGAGCTGGCACGCGCCCTGGCCGAGGGCTTCAGCGAGGACGAGGTCGCCGCGGCGAAAAAGAGCCTGCTCGATGCGCGCCGCCTGGGGCGCGCGCGCGATCGCACGCTCGCGGGGCGGCTGTCGAACTACACCTTCCTCGGGCGCCGTTTCGACTGGGACGTGGACTTCGAGAGCCGCATCGCCGCGCTCACCCCGGTCGCGGTGCACGACGCGCTGCGCCGGCACCTCGATCCGGCGAAGCTGTCGGTGCTGAAGGCGGGCGACTTCCGCTAGCGGCGCGGCCGCGCGCGGCTCACGCCGCCGGAAGTTGGGGCGGCTGCGGGTGCAATCGCGCCATGGCGAGCGCATCCACCAGCACGCCCCGGCGCAGGGCGAATGCGCGGTGCGTGCCTTCGATCTCGAAGCCGAACCTGCGATACAGCCCGATGGCCGGCGCGTTGTCGGTGTAGACGGTCAGCTCGAGGCGCAGATAACCGACCCAGTTGTCCGACCAGTCGAGCAGCCGGCGCATCATTTCGCTGCCCACCCCGCGCCGCTGCCACGCCGTGCCGACCGACAGGCCGAGGCCGGCACAATGTCGCCGGCGCACGTGCTTGCCGAGCGGAAACACACCGGCGCTTCCCACCACTTCGGCATCGCTCACGGCGACGAGATGGATCGCATCCTGGTCGGTCGTCTGCTGCTCGAGGCGCGCGCGCCAGAGCTCCGCCGTCGGATAAGGCAGCTGCAGCAGGCCCCCGAACACGGCCTCGTCGGCCATCAGCCGGGCGAACGCCTCGGCGTCGGTGGGCACGGCGCGGCGGAAGATGAGGTTTTTCATCTGGCTTTGGCGCTCAACGTACGTGGCCTCGTTCGCCATTGAAAATCAATCTCGGCTTTTCTGACCGGATCGCCTCGCGATCCGGTCAGAAAAGCCGAGACCGGGGGAAAAAGCAACGACATGGAAGCGTCACCGTTCTGCCCCCGCCCTGCTTTCCTTCAACAAATCCCGGATCTCCTCCAGCAGCACTTCCTGCCGCGGCGGTGCCGGCGCCGCGGCAGGCGCGGGCGGCGCCTGCTCGCGCTTGAGCCGGTTGATCAGCTTCACCATGAGAAAGATCGCCCAGGCGATGATCAGGAAGTCGAGGCAGGTCTGGACGAACTTGCCGTACTTGACGGTGGCCGAGCCGATCCTGATCGCGAGGCCAGCGAAATCGAGGCCGCCGACCAGGGCGCCGACGACCGGCATCACCAGGTCTTCGACCACCGAGCTGACGATCTTGCCGAACGCGGCGCCGATGATCACGCCCACCGCGAGATCCACCACGTTGCCCTTGACCGCGAACTCGCGAAACTCCCTGGCCATGCTCATGCGGCCCCCCCTACTCGATGGCTGCGTAATGCACTGCGAGAATTTCGAGTTCCTCGGCGCCGGCGGGACTGCGCAGCAGCACGCGATCGCCTGCGCGCGCCTTGAGCAGCGCCTTCGCGATCGGCGAGATCCAGGACACGCGCCCCTTGGCCGGGTCGACCTCGTCGAGGCCGACGATGGTGACACTGCGCTCGCCGCCCGCGCGTGAAGCGACGGTGACGGTGGCGCCGAAGAACACCTGGTCGCTTTCGCGGCCGGCAGAGTGCACCACTTCGCAGGCCTCCAGCCGCTTGATCAGGAAGCGCACGCGGCAGTCGATCTCGCGCAGCCGCTTCTTGCCGTAGATATAGTCGCCGTTCTCCGAGCGGTCGCCGTTGGCGGCCGCCCAGGTCACGGTCTGCACCACGCGCGGGCGCTCGTCCTCGACCAGCGCGCGCAGCTCGGCCTTGAGGCGCGCGAAGCCCGCGGGCGAGATGTAATTCTTGCCGCGCGGCGGCGCCGGCGCCGGTTCGGGCCCGGAATCGTCGCCGCCGTCGGGTTCGCGCTGGAAAGCCTTCGACATGGCGCCGATTCTACCCGCGGCGCACTTGCCAGCCGCACCCCGAAGCGCAGAAAATCCCGCCTCCACTCCACGAGAGGCATCCCATGGCTGGTTCCCCATCCGCCGATCAGGAAGACCTGCTGTCGCGGCTGCGCGTGCGCGAGGTCGCGATCTTCTGCCTCATCGCGCTCATCGCGGTGGTCGCCAATCTGCCGCGCGAGTGGATCCAGGACGCGCTCGGCGTCGACTACGCGATCCTCTACGGCGTGCTCGGATCGCTGGTGGTGATCGCGCTGTTCCTGTATCTCAAGTTCTTCTTCTTCCTCGCCGTGGTGCTGCTGATCGCCGGCGCCAACCTGCCGGAACAGATCGCCGAGGGTTTCGGCATCTCCAAGGTGCCGCTGGTGCTCGCGCTGGTGGCGATGGTCGGGGTCTCGCTCATCAACGCCGTGGTCAAGCTGATGCCGACCGGCCTCGAACCCAAGCCGCGGGAACGCAGCCCCGAGGGCGTGCGCGCGATGTTCTACGCCATCGAGAGGAACAACCCGGTGTACGCGCAGAAGGTCCTGGCGATGAATTTCGACCCCAACCTGGTGCACGAGAACGGCTACACGCCGCTCGCCTACGCCGCCCTCAAGGGCAACGCACAGCTGGTGGAGCTCTTCCTGCGCTACGGCGCCGATCCGACCGGCAAGACGCGCGACGGCGACACGCCGGTCGAGCTCGCGCTGCGCAAGGGCCATACCGAGGCCGCGGACCTGCTGCGCCGGGCGCGCCAGGCCGCCGAAGCGCGGCTGGCCGCGGAGCGGCCGGCGGGCGCCGCCTGAGGCCCTGATACTGTATACTTATACAGTCCAGTGCTAGTGTGGGGCGGGTTGCTCGCTGCGGCGCAACAACCCCTTGTGGATTCAACCGCATAGCGCAGCCTGTCCCCGCCGGCGCCGCGCCGGAGCCAGGCACTAGATCTAGTAGGTCGAAAGGCCACGACGACAAAATGTTGTGTTTTCAATCGCCTATGTGCAATACTTGATGTGAGACAAGAATTCGAAAACGCGCTGCGTCCGAGAACCTTCGAATCGGTAAATTGGACGCCTCGCAGCATCCCAACAGACCGGAAAGAAAAAAGATGAATACATCACAAGCCGGCGGCATCGCACCCGAGCTCGTACTCACCGAACAGGAAATCTGCCGCGACGCGCTGATCGAGAAATACGCCAAGGGCAAGGAAAGCTCCGCCGAGGACGTGCGCCGCCGCGTCGCGCGCGCCCTCGCCCAGGCCGAGCCCGAAGATCGCCGCGCGCACTGGGAAAAGCGCTTTCTCGGCGCGCTCGAGGAAGGCTTCATTCCCGCGGGCCGCATCAACTCGGCGGCCGGCATCCAGATGCAGGCCACGCTGATCAACTGCTTCGTGCAGCCGGTGGGCGACTC
>SCUH01000029.1 GCA_004298295.1 Betaproteobacteria bacterium
AGATCAAGTTCGGCGACAACGACACGCTCGGTGCGCTGGTGACGAACCTGGTCGAGGCCGATGCGCTCGTGATCCTGACCGACCAGGCGGGCCTGTTCGATGCCGATCCGCGCCGGCGGCCGGACGCGCGCCTGGTGACCGAAGCGCCCGCGGGCGCGCCTTGGCTCGAGGAGGTCGCAGGCGGCGCCGGTAGCGGCATTGCCAGGGGCGGCATGCTGACCAAGGTGCTTGCCGCAAAGCGGGCGGCGCGCAGCGGTGCGCACACCGTGATCGCCTCCGGCCGCGAGCAAGACGTGCTCTTGCGCCTCGCCGGCGGCGAGCGCCTCGGTACGCTGCTGATCGCGCAGACCCAGCCGCTTGCAGCGCGCAAGCAGTGGCTTGCCGATCACCTCAACGTCGGTGGTCGCCTGCACCTGGACGCTGGCGCGGTACGCGCCCTGGTGCGCGATGGCAAGAGTCTGCTGCCCATCGGGGTCACCGCCGTGAGCGGCGAGTTCCAGCGCGGCGAGGTGGTCTGCTGCGAGGATCCGGAAGGCCGCGAAGTGGCGCGCGGCCTGGTCAACTATTCCGCCGCCGAGACGCGGCTGATCATGCGCCGCCCGTCATCCGACATCGAGCTGGCGCTCGGCTACATCGACGAACCCGAACTGATCCACCGCGACAACCTGGCGCTGGTCTAGCGGCTGAACATGTCCGCGCGCGGCGCGTCGGGGTGGCCGCCGCGGCGCAATGCGTCCACGCCCTCGGCCACGTCCCGGATCGCAATGGCGTGCGGGCAGAAGTATTCGCGCCACAGGATGAAATGCCAGCGCTGCGCGCCTCCGGGTTCGATCGCGCGCCAGGGGGTGCCGCGCGCCGACCAGCGGGCGCCACCTTGGCCGAATGCGTACGCCCGGACTCTGCCGGACTTGCAGCGGATGCCCTCGAAGCTCACGTTCTCCGCTCCAGACCGGCTGCGCGCCACCAGCGTGTAGCGCACCACGCCGTCCCGGCCGACCGAGAGCGAAGTCGCGTCGACGAAAAAACGGAAATCGGTCGCGGCGCCGACCTCCAACGGTACCAGGTCTGCGGGCTTGGGGTACGCAGGCAACGCGAACTCTCCTTCGCGCCAGTCGCGCTCCTCCTGCGCCAGCTCCCAGTCCGACTTGGGTTGCGCGAGCAACGGCTGCTGCAGCACCGCGGCGAGCGTCGCGGCGAGCGCGGCCCCCGCAACAGGCCTCAGGCGAGATCGCAAGCGAGCGCCGCCCGGAGCGCCTGCGGCGCCGCGACGCGGACGCGGTATTCGGGATGATCCACGCCAACCGTGAGGCCGACCCCGTACTTGATCGCGCTACGCATCTCGCTGGTGAGCTCGAAGCGCAGGAAATGCACGGACGAGGTTTTCTGCTCATTTTCGCGTTCGAGGTCCTCGTCGGCGATCGCATGGACGCGATCGCAACCCTCGACCTGCACCCAGACGCTGTCCTCGATACCCTTCAGCTGCGCGAGCCGGCGTTGCCGTTCCTCGATCTCCGGATACTCCAGCAGCATCGTCGCCTTCCAGTTGCTGCCGTCCGGGACGAGCGGGTTGTAGGCATCGAGCTCACCCCGGATGCCGTCTTCCTCGAAGATGCGTTCGATGCGCAGCATCTCCTGGATCTGGTAGCGGATGGTGAGCTCGTCCTCGAACACCAGGGTGAGGTGCTCGCCGAGCCGCAGGCGGCGCTGCTGTTTGTGCGCGATGACACGCGCGCGGAACTCCTTGCGCTGCTTCGCGTAGGTCTCCAGCGGGAGGAGACTCTCCCGGACGATCTGCGGCATGCCGTTGTGCGATCAGTCGACCAGCTGGTCGAGCGCCTTCTGGAAGCGGTTGGCGTGCGAACGCTCCGCCTTGGCCAGCGTTTCAAACCAGTCGGCGATTTCGGCGAAGCCCTCCTCGCGCGCGCTCTTCGCCATGCCCGGATACATATCGGTGTACTCGTGGGTCTCGCCGGCGACGGCGGCCTTCAGGTTCAGGCGCGTCTTGCCGATGGGCAGGTCGGTCGCCGGGTCGCCGATCGCTTCCATGTACTCGAGGTGC
>SCUH01000320.1 GCA_004298295.1 Betaproteobacteria bacterium
CCACGCCGACATCGTGCGCGAAGTGCAGGCCGCGATCGCGGCCAACGAGATCGTGGTCGTCGGCATGGCGCAGAACCCGATGCCGAAGAAGGCGCGCCGGCTGCTCGACGCCGCGGGCCTCGCCTACAAGTACCTCGAGTACGGCAGCTATCTCTCGCTCTGGCGGCGCCGCAACGCGCTCAAGATGTGGACCGGCTGGCCGACCTTCCCGATGGTGTTCGTGAAGGGCGCGCTGATTGGCGGCGCGGATGACCTCGAACGGCTGCTGACGAGCGGTGAACTCGCCGCGCGCAAGTGAGGCGATGAAGGAAGCGCCTTACCGCGAGCAGGCGCTCAAGATCCTGCCCTGGATCTGCGTGCGCTGCGCGCGCGAGTTCCCCGGCTCGCGGCTGCGCGAGCTGACCGTCCACCACAAGGACGGCGATCATCACCACAACCCGGCCGATGGCTCCAACTGGGAGCTGCTGTGCATCTACTGCCACGAGAACGAGCACGCGCGCGTCGAGGACGCGCGCGCGGGCGGGGGTGGCAGGGAGGCGGACGCGGCGCCGGCGACGCACAAGCCGCTCGCGGCGCTCGGCGCGCTGCTGAAGCGCAAAGACAAGACCTGACCCTTCCGGCACTCCTGCCGCAGCGAGAACCCCCATGAGCCTGTCCACCGCCGCACCGCGCCGCCACCTGCACACCCGCACCATCGCCTGCGAGGGCTACGAGCGCGAGGACGGGCTGTTCGACATCGAAGCACGCATCGTGGACACCAAGACCTACGCCGTGACCGAGCCCTACCGCGGGCTGCGCCAGCCGGGCGAGCACGTGCACGACATGCAGCTGCGGCTGACCCTGGACCGCGACATGGTGGTGCGCAACATCGAGGTGAGCACGAACCACGCGCCCTACGATCCCTGCTTCACGGTGGCGAGCGCCTACAAGGGGCTCGTGGGCGCGAAGATCGGCGGCGGCTGGCGGCGCGCGGTGAACGAAGCGGTGGGCGGGACCAAGGGCTGCACGCACTTGAGGGAACTGCTCATGCCCGCGGCCACGGTCGCGTTCCAGACGATGGGCAGCTGGCCCAAGGCAGGCAAGGTCGCCACCGAGGCGGCGCCCGACAAGGACCGCAAGAAGCCCTACTTCATCGACGGCTGCAAGGCCTGGGCCTCGAACGGCCCGGTGGTCGAGCGCCTGTTTCCGCTGCACTACCGCAAGTCGGCCTGAGCATCGAGCAGGCCCATGCGCGCGTAGCACAGGTAGAGCTCGCGGCAGGCCCAGGCGTCGGTCGCGGCGTAGATGATCTGCGCCGCCGACAGGCGCGGCGCGGACCAGTTCGAGGTGCGCTTGCCTTTCGGGATGCGGATGCCGAGGAAAATGGCGGCGAGGTTGCGCAGGCCCGTCTGGCGCAGCCCGTGGCGCCTCGCCACGGCGCCCGCGTCGAGCACCGAAGCCTCCTCGGCCGGGAACAGGGTTTTCAGCTGGCGCAGGTCCTCGGCCACCGAGACGCCGACCTTGACGATGCCGCGCGCGCCGAGCAGGCCCGCGATGGCGCCGGAGAAATCCTGCTGCTGCAGCTGGAAGAGATACACCGCGCGCCCAGTGGCCACCTGCGCGAGGCAGGGGCGGTAACTCTCGCCGCGGCGGAACGAGGGCCGCGTCTCGGTGTCGAAGCCGACCACGCTTTCGCCGCCGATGTCGGCGAGCGCGCGCTCGATCTGATCGGGCGCCGACAGCACGAACACGTCGCCCTCGTAACGCCGGATCGGCAGGTTCGCCAGTTCTTCACTCGAGATCTCCTGCCGGAATCCGGCGGGCAGCGCGGCAGCGGGTTGCATCGCTGCATCTTACCCGGCGCCGCGCCCTACAATGCGCCATGACGGCAGTTCCCGAATCGATCGAGCGCGAAACCGGCGCGCGGCCCGACGCCGCAGTGATCTGGCTGCACGGCCTGGGCGCCGACGGCCACGACTTCGAGCCGCTGGTGCCGATGCTCGGGTTGCCCGCGCGCCTCGCGCTGCGTTTCGTCTTTCCGCACGCGCCGCAGCGCCCGGTGACGATCAACATGGGCCTGCGCATGCGCGCCTGGTACGACGTCGTTTCCCTGGGCGGCGGCGAGGAGGACGCGGCCGGCATCCGCGCTTCGCAAGGCCTGCTCGAGGCGCTCATCGCGCGGGAAAAGACGCGCGGCATCGAGGCGCGCCGCATCGTGCTGGCCGGTTTTTCGCAGGGCGGCGCGATCGCGCTGCAGACCGGGCTGCGGCATGCCGAGCGCCTGGCCGGCATCCTCGCGCTCTCGACCTGGCTGCCGCTCGCGGCGACGCTCGAGGCCGAGCGCCACGTCATCAACCGCGATCTGCCGATCTTCATGGCGCACGGCACGCACGACGAGATGATTGCGCTCGAGCGCGCGGCGCAATCGCGCGCGCGGCTCGAAGCGCTCGGCTACGCGCCCGAGTGGCACCAATACCCGATGGGACACGCGGTGTGCCCCGAGGAGGTCGCGGCGATCGCCGCGTGGCTGGCGAAAGTGCTCTGAGGCGCTAGGCGAGTTTCGCGCCGCACCGGCCGCAGAAGCGGTCCCCCGCATGGCGCGGCGCGCCGCACTTGGTGCAGGCGCCGTGCGCCAGGGCTTGCGTTCGCGGCGCGCGTCCCCGCCACCAGGCGAACATCAGCAGGCCGCCGATCGCGAGCAGCGCGACAACAAGCAGCACCAGCACCGAGACGGGGAACGGCGCGCCCGCAGGCGCAGCCGGCGCAGGCGGCGCAGTAGCGGAAGCGGCATCGGGCGCCTGGGCCGGCGCCAGCTTCATGATCTCCGCCGTGGGCCGCATTTCCAGCTTGGTGTAGCGCACCGTCACCGGCAGGGGCTTGCCCGCCGCGAGGGCGCCGAGGTCGCCGGCCTTGTAGCGCAGCCCGTCGCGTCCGGTCGAAGCGAGCTCGAGGTTCGGCTCCAGCTGCAGATTGCTCGAAGTGGCGGGCTCCTGCACCACCGCGCGCACGCGATCGGCGGCGAAATCGCCCGGCCAGGTGTAGGTGAAGCTGCGCGCCGGCAGCGCGGTGGCGATCGGCGCGTAGAACTCGACGTGCAGGAAGCGTTCGGGCAGCTCGAACTTGAGCACGATGGCGTTGCCCACGGTGCTCGTCTCGTGCTGCAGGTTGAGAAGGTTGCCGCCGGCGGCGTTGGCGAACGCGATCGCCGACGGCCCGCCGGAGGCTGCCGGGATGCGCAGCGACACCTGTGCCGGCAGCTTCACGTCCGGCGCCAGTTCGCCGTTCAGGATCACGAGCACCGCGCCGGCGCGGTCGTACTCGGGCCAGATCTCGATCCCCAGGCTGGCCAGGCGCGGATTGCCCTGCGCCAGCGCGGGCGCGAGCACGAGCGCGAGCAGGAGCAGCCCGGCGCGTTGCGCGCGGCCGGCGCCGATGCGTGTCTGCGTCAACAGTTCCAGCATGCGGGGTTCTCCATGGGCGGCGTGACTCTACCACTCATGCTAGGCTTGAAATTGGCGCTTTCGCCGCCAATTCACGGGCAACTCTCCCGGGAGGTCCGATGGCCCAGCGCATTCTCGCTTTTTTCGCCCTTGCCGCAATGCTCCTGCTGTCCGGCTGCGGCTACAACACCCTGCAGAGCACCGACGAGCAGATCAAGGCCGCCTGGTCCGAGGTGCTCAACCAGTACCAGCGCAGGAACGACCTGATCCCGAACCTGGTGGCGACCGTGAAGGGCTTCGCCGCGCAGGAGCAGGCGGTGCTGCTCGGCGTCACCAACGCGCGCGCCAAGGTCGGCTCGATCCAGGCGACGCCCGAACTGGTCAACGACCCGCAGGCCTTCCAGCGCTTCGCCGCGGCGCAGGGCGAGCTCTCCGGCGCGCTCTCGCGCCTGATGGTGGTGGTGGAAAAGTATCCCGAGCTCAAGTCGGACGCCAATTTCCGCGACCTGCAGGCGCAGCTCGAAGGCACCGAGAACCGCATCACCGTGGCGCGCAACCGCTACATCCAGGCGGTGCGCGAATACAACGTCACCGTCCGGTCGTTTCCCTCGAACCTCACCGCGATGCTGTTCGGCTTCAAGGAAAAGCCGCAGTTCACGGTGGAGAACGAAAAAGCCCTCGCGCAGCCGCCCAAGGTTGACTTCGGCAAGTAGAGCGTTCCTCGCCGCCGCGGCGGCGCTGCTGTTTTCCGCGTTCGCCGCGGCGCAGCTTCCCGTCCCGGCGCTGAGCGCGCGCGTCACCGACCAGACCGGCACCCTCGGCACGGAGCAGCGCGCGGCGCTGGAGCAGAAGCTCGCCGCTTTCGAGGCGAAGAAGGGCAGCCAGGTGGCGGTGCTGATCGTGCCCACCACGCAGCCCGAGGCGATCGAGCAGTTCTCGATCCGCGTCGTCGAGCAGTGGAAGCTCGGCCGCAAGGGCGTCGACGACGGCGTGCTGCTGCTGGTGGCGAAGGACGACCGGCAGCTGCGCATCGAGGTCGGGCGCGGGCTGGAGGGCGCGCTCCCCGACGCGATCGCCAAGCGCATCGTCGCGGAGTACATCACGCCGCGCTTCAAGCAGGGCGATTACTACGGCGGCATCCTCGCGGGCATCGACCGCATCCTCGGCACCATCGAGGGCGAGCCGCTGCCCGCGCCGCGCGAGGCGCGCCTGCCCGGCGGCGTGCAGTTCGACTGGTTCGAGCTGCTCGTAATCGCCATCATCGGGATCTCGGTGGTGAACGGCATCCTGCGCGCGATGTTCGGCCGCTTCGGCGCCGCCGCCCTCGTCGGTGGCGCAGTCGGGCTCCTGGTGTGGATTTTCTGGACCGCCGCGTTCATCGCCGTGATCGGTGGCCTGCTCGCATTCGTGCTTTCGCTCGTAGGGGGTGTGGGCCGCGGGCGCCACTGGAGTTCCGGCGGCGGTGGCGGCTGGTCCTCGGGCGGGGGCGGGGGCTTCAGCGGCGGCGGGGGCGGCTTCAGCGGCGGCGGCGCCTCGGGGCGCTGGTGAGGCGGCGATGAAGCTCGCGCGCATCCTCAGGCACCTCGCGACGCCCGACTGGGCGGTGCGGCGCGCGTTTTCCGCGCAGACGGCCGACGCGGTGGCGAATGCGGTGGCTGCGGCGGAGAAGGCGCACGACGTCGAGCTGCGCGTCGCGGTGGAGGGCGGGCTGCCGCTCGGCGCGCTGTTGCGCGGCCAGTCCGCGCGCGAGCGCGCGATCGAACTGTTCTCGCAGCTGCGCGTCTGGGATACGCAGAACAATACCGGGGTGCTGGTCTACGTGCAGTGGCTGGACCACGCGATCGAGATCGTCGCCGACCGCGGCATCAGCGCGCGGGTGCCGCAGGCGGGGTGGGACGCGGTCTGCGCGCAGATCGCCGGGCATTTCCGCGCCGGCCGCTACGCCGAGGGCGCGCTCGCCGGCATTGCCGGCATCACCGAACTTCTGAAGCTGCACGTGCCGCCGCCGCCCGCGGGCGATCGCGACGAGCTGCCCGACCGGCCCACCGTGCTTTGAGCGCGAAAAAGCATCACCACCACGTCTACGTCATCGAGTTGGACAGGGCGGTGATCTACGAGCCGCGCTTTCGCAAGGCCAATGCCAACTACGATCCCACCAAGCCCTGCGTCTACGTCGGCATGACCGGGCTTACGCCGGAAAGGCGCTTCAAGAAGCACCAGGCCGGCGTGAAGGCGAACCGTTTCGTCGAGCGCTACGGGCTGCGGCTCCTGCCCGAGCTCTACGCTTACGCCAACCCGATGCCCTACCAGGCCGCGCGCGAGATGGAGGTGGACCTGGCCATTTGGCTGCGCGAGCAGGGCTACGGGGTCTGGCAGGCTTAGTGCGTGCGCCGGGGCCGCTGGGCGGGCTCGAGGCCCGGGATCACCATCAGCTGGATCAGGTTGCCGGTCGAGCGCTCGATGGTGCGCACGAAGTGGCGCTCGCCGCGGCCAAGGAAGGTTACCGCGACGCCGGCGCGTCCCGCGCGGCCGGTGCGGCCGATGCGGTGCACGTAGTCCTGCGCCGCGCGCGGCGCGTCGTAATTCACCACCAGGTTGATGCCGGGCACGTCGATGCCGCGCGCGGCGACATCGGTCGCCACCAGCACGCGCATGCGGCCGTCTCTCAAGCGCTGCAGCGTCTGGCTGCGCGCGCGCTGCTGCATGTCGCCGTGCAGCGCGCCCGCGGTGAAGCCCTGCCCGGTGAGCGTGATCGAAAGCTCCTCGGCGGCGCGCTTGGTGCCGGTGAAGACGAGCGCCTGGTCGATGTCGGTGTCGCGCAGCAGCGTATCGAGGAGCCGCGCCTTGTGCGCGGGGTTGTCGGCGAAGAGCGCGTGCTGCGTGATGTCGAGTTTTTTCTGCGCGGCCTGCGCGAGCGCGATGCGCTTCGCGTTCCTGGTCACGCGGCCGGCGAGGTTGCCGACCACGCCATCGAGCGTCGCCGAAAAAAGGAGCGTCTGGCGCTGCGCCGGGATGCGCGCCACGATGGCGTCGATCTCGTCCTGGAAGCCCATGTCGAGCATGCGATCGGCCTCGTCCAGCACGAGGAGTTCGACGCGTGAAAGATCGACCCTGCCGCGGTCCAGGTGGTCCTTCAGGCGGCCGGGCGTCGCGACCACGAGGTCTACGGGTTTCGAGAGCTGCTTCAGCTGCAGGCCGTAGGGCATGCCGCCCACCAGGCACGCGGTGCGCAGGCGCTGCGCGCTGCCGTAGCCGTGCGAGGCTTTTTGCACCTGCAGCGCGAGTTCGCGCGTC
>SCUH01000030.1 GCA_004298295.1 Betaproteobacteria bacterium
ACGCGCCACACGCGCTTGTCCCACTCGATCAGATTGCCGACGCGGATCTCGACTGCGGATACTTTTGCCATGACTGCAAGCCCCTGAAAAGGGGGCGGATTTTACACGATTTATAATCGCCGCACCGTGTTCGACGCGAAGTCCTTCGTGAGCGGATTGCCGAATCTCCCCGGCGTGTACCGCATGCTGGGCGCCGCGGGCGAAGCGCTCTACGTCGGCAAGGCGAAGGACCTGCAGAAACGCGTCGGCTCGTACTTCAGCCGCGGCGCGCAGAGCCCGCGCATCGCCATGATGCTGGCGCAGGTCGGCGCGATCGAGATCACCGCGACGCGCTCGGAGGACGAAGCGCTGCTGCTCGAGAACAACCTCATCAAGAGCCTGGCGCCGCGCTACAACATCCTGTTCCGCGACGACAAATCGTATCCCTACCTGATGATCTCGGGGCACCGCTTCCCGCGTCTGGGCTTTCATCGCGGCGCCCGGGAGCGCGCGGTGCGCTATTTCGGCCCGTTTCCGCACGCGCACGCGGTGCGCGAAAGCATCCAGCTGCTGCAGCGCGTGTTCCAGCTGCGCACCTGCGAGGACTCGGTATTCGAGAACCGTTCCCGCCCCTGCCTGCTGCACCAGATCCGGCGCTGCACGGCGCCGTGCACCGGACTCATCAGCGCGCAACGCTACGCGCAGGACGTGAAGAGCGCGACGCTGTTTCTCGAGGGCCGCGAGGACGATGTCATGCGCCTGCTCGACGAGCGCATGGGCGAGGCAGCCGCGGCGCAGCGCTACGAGGAGGCGGCGCTGCATCGCGACCGCATCCGCGCCCTTTCCCGCGTGCAGGCGCGCCAGTACGTCGAGTCGCGCCAGGGCGTCGACGCCGACGTGCTCGCCTGCGCGCTCGACGCCGGCGGCGCCTGCGTCAACCTGGTGATGATCCGCGGCGGCCGCCATGTCGGCGACCGCAGCTTCTTTCCCGTCAACGTCGAGGGCGCTGCGGCGGCCGAGGTGCTGGCGGCGTTTCTCGAGCAGCATTACGTCGAGCAGCCGGCGCCCAGGCTGGTGCTGGTGGCCGAGCCGGTGGAGCTTGCGATCGCCGGGGCCGAGTTGCTGACCCCGTCGCAGGGCGAGCGCGTGGTCTGGCTCGACATGGCGCGCAAGAACGCGGCGCTGGCACTGGCGCAGCGCGGGCGCGAGCGCAGCGCGCAGGAAGCGCGCATCGGCGCGCTGCGCGAGGCGCTCGCGCTGCCCGATTCGGCGCAGCGCATCGAATGCTTCGATATCAGCCACACGATGGGCGAGGCGGCTGTTGCGTCGTGCGTGGTGTACGATCGGCATGCGCTTCTGAAAGGCGAATACCGGCGGTTCAACATGCGTGACATCAAACCGGGCGATGATTACGCAGCCATGCGCCAGGCGCTGGCGCGCCGCTATGCCCGGGTCGCCCGCGAGGACGGCAAGTTGCCCGACCTGATCCTGATCGACGGCGGCAAGGGGCAGGTGGCCGCGGCGCGTGCCGCGCTGACCGAACTTGGCCTGAGCGACGTCGCGATCGTGGGCATCGCCAAGGGGCCCGAGCGCAGGCCGGGCCTGGAAACCCTGATGATCGAGGCGGGCGAGCGCGAGCTGCAGCTGCCGCCCGAGCATGCGGGCCTGCACCTCGTCCAGCAGATCCGCGACGAGGCGCACCGCTTCGCCATCGTCGGCCACCGCGCGCGTCGCGCCAAGGCGCGCACGGTGTCGGCGCTGACCGAGATCCCCGGCGTCGGCGCCCGGCGGCGGCAGCGGCTGCTGGCGCATTTCGGCGGCCTGCGCGGCGTGCAGGCCGCGGCGGTGGATGAAATCGCACGGGTCGGCGGCATGAGCCGCGCACTGGCCGAGAAGATCTATCGGCATCTGCACGCCTGACATGCCGCTCAACATCCCGAACCTGTTCACCTGGCTGCGGATCCTGCTGATTCCGCTCATCGTCGGCTTGTTCTACCTTCCGGACGAGTGGCTGTCCTACGAAGGCCGGAACGTCGCCGCGACGGTGGTGTTCGTCATCGCCGCGGTGACCGACTGGCTCGACGGCTATCTGGCGCGCGTGCTGAACCAGGTGTCGGCGTTCGGCGCGTTTCTCGACCCGGTGGCGGACAAGCTGATGATCGCCGCGTCGCTGATCATCCTGCTGCAGCTGGGGCGCGTCGACGCGGTGGTCGGCCTGATCATCATCGGGCGCGAGATCGCGATCTCCGCGCTGCGCGAGTGGATGGCGACGATGGGGCAGGCGAAGAGCGTCGCGGTGGCCTTGATCGGCAAGGTCAAGACCGTGAGCCAGATGATCGCCATCCCGCTGCTGCTGTTTCACGACGATCTGTTCGGCGTCGTTCCCTGCCAGTGGCTCGGCACGATCCTGATCAACGTCGCCGCGGTATTGACCGTGATTTCAATGCTCTACTACCTGCGGCGGGCGATTCCGGGCGCTCCGGCTTGAGGTATAATCCGCGCCGCAAAGTCCGCGGGAATAGCTCAGTTGGTAGAGCGCAACCTTGCCAAGGTTGAGGTCGCGAGTTCGAGACTCGTTTCCCGCTCCAGAATTGGAAGGGAA
>SCUH01000321.1 GCA_004298295.1 Betaproteobacteria bacterium
ATCGCAACGCACGTTGTGGATACCCTCCCCGAGCACGATCTGGATCACGTCCAGGCGCTTGTTCAGGACCACCACGTCGAGCAGCTGGCCGCTCTTGGTGACACGGACCCGGATTTTTTCGTCGTTCATGTAAGGATCGATTCCGTTAAACACGGCCGCCGATGGGCCGGTAGCGGGGGCGCTGCGGTGCGCTGCATCGACTCTGGGCGCTCCCCCAAGGTGCCATAGTGTAACCGCCAGCGGCCGCTCCCGCCCGTCAGGTCGGCAGAAACGCCTGGCCTGAACCGCCTAGGACGGTCGGGCGAGGTCAGCCCTGGTAGCCGGAACCGAATACGTCGCCTCGGGAAATTCAGGCAGTTCACGCTCCCATTCGGCATGGCGCGCGCGCAGCGCAGCGAGGCGTGCCGGATCGCGCCTGGCCAGGTTGGCGCGCTCGCGTTCATCCTTCGACAGGTCGTAGAGGAACTCGTCGCCGTCCAGCGAAAGCCACTTCCAGTTCGCGCTGCGCATCGCCTTCTGGTTGCGGAATTTCATGCGCCAGAAGAGCTCCCGCTCGAAGGTGCGCGCCGGCTGCCCGAGCACGCGCAGGAGGCTCGCGCCATCGAGCGGGTAATCCGGATGCGGCGCCGCGCCCGCAGCTTCCAGCATCGTCGCCACCCAGTCCATCGTGATCGCGAGCTGTGCGGTGGTTGCGCCGGCCCTGACGCGTGCCGGCCAGCGCACGATGCAGGGCACGCGGATGCCGCCCTCGAGCAGATCCATCTTCCCGCCGACCAGCGGCCAGGTATCGGAGAAACGCTCGCCGCCGTTGTCGCTCGTGAAGACCACGAGGGTGTTCGCGTCGGCACCGGATTTCTTCAGTGCTTCGAGAATGCGGCCGACGCCCTCGTCCATGTGGCGGATCATGGTCTGATAGCTCGCGAGCGAGCCGCCGTCGAAGTGATAGATCCTTTCCAGGCGGCGTGCTTGCGCTTCGTCCGCGCGCGTCTCCCAGGGCCAGTGCGGCGCGGTGTAGTGCACCGAGAGCAGGAACGGCGCCTTTCCCCGCCGCCCGATGAACTCCACCGCCCGGTCGGAAATCAGGTCGGTGACGTAGCCGACGCGCTCGATCGCCTTCTCGCCCTCGTACAGGTCGTGCACGCCCGCGGAATCGCGGTGCGTGAAGTAGTCGATGCCGCCGCTCATCGGCCCGAAGAATTCCTGGTAGCCGCTCTTCAGCGGCCCGAAGTGCGGCAGAAAGCCCATGTGCCACTTGCCCGCAAGCGCCGTCGCGTAGCCCGCATCGCGCAGGAGCGAGGCGAGCGTAGGATGCGCGGGCGGCAGCCCGAGCACCGGATTGCCGCGATGGCGGCTCGCGATCGGCTCGTCGTTGCCGCCGCGCAGCCGGTACTGCCAGCGGCCAGTCGCGAGCGCGAAGCGCGTCGGCGAGCACACCGGCGAGTTGGAATAGCCCTGCGTGAAACGCAGCCCCTCGGCGGCCAAGCGGTCGAGAAAGGGCGAGCAGCCCGAACGGGCGCCGTAGCAACCCAGGTCGGCATAACCCAGGTCGTCGGCGAGGATAAAGACGAAATTCGGCGAGTCGCTGCGGGTCAAGATCGGCACTTGGCCCGCGAGATTACCCTACTTCTTCGCGGTATTCGTCTCGAATTCAGCGACCGCTTTCTTCAGCAGCGTGTATTCCTCGCAGCCGAAAAAGCACATCCGGTCGAGCGCATCCAGGTGCTCCTTCGCCTTGGCGAGGTTGCCCTGCATGAGGTAGGCCTCGCCGATGTACTCGTGCGCGCCGCGGTGCGTGGGATTGATGCGCAGCGCCTCGTGGTAGTGCTTGAAGACGAGGTCGAGGCTAGGATCGGGACCCTTGCGGATCGCGTAGGCGTAGAGGTTGTGGTAATCGGCGTTGCGCGGATCCTTGCCGAGCGCCTCGCGCAGCAGCGCCTGCGAGCGCCGCCAGTCGGCCTGCGCGTTCGCCGCCAGGACTTTCTCGATCACCGGGTCCGCCGGAGCAGCGGCACCTGCCGAGGGGTCATCCCCGGGCGCAGCCAGCGCCGCGGATGCTGCCATCAGAGCTATGATGCACGCATGCCGCTGCACGGTATTCATGTCCGCCTCCTCCGGTTCGCCCTGGCCATCACGTTAACAGGCGCGCTGCCGGCCGCATTCCCGGCACCGTCCACGCGCGCGCAGGCGCTCGCCGACCTCGAGCATGCGCAGACCGAGCGGCGCGCCGAAGCCGTCGTCTGGATCTCCAACCACGGCGCCATGGACGACCAGGCGCTGCTGCTGCAGCGCCTGCGGGACGAAAGCCCTTTCGTGCGCGGCTTCGCCGAGCAGGGACTCTGGCTGCTGTGGAGCCGCTCGGGCGACGCCGCGATCGACCGCCTGATGGCGCGCGGCGTGGAAGAAATGCAGGCCGGCGAGCACGGCAAGGCGACGGCCACCTTCAGCGAAGTGATCCGCCAGCGTCCGGACTTCGCCGAGGGCTGGAACAAGCGCGCCACGGTGCGCTTTCTCGCCGGCGAGTACCGGCAGTCGCTTGCCGACTGCGACGAAGTGATGCGGCGCAACCCCTCGCATTTCGGCGCGCTCGCGGGCTACGGCCAGATCCACTTCCGGCTCGAGCAGTACGAGCGCGCCATCGAGTACTGGCAGCGTGCGCTCGCGATCAACCCCAACATGATCGGCGTGGAAATCAACATCAAGGGCGCCGAGGAACTGCTCAGGAAAAAGCGCGCGCGCACCGCCTGAGCTGCGGCCGATTCACGATTTCGCGCCCTCCAGTTCCTGCAGCAGGTCCTCGATCGCAGCCGCCGCCTCGCGCGGGTGCTCGAGCGGAAACAGGTGTCCGCCGGGCACCTTGCGCTTGCGATAGCCGCGCATCGCCGCGAAACCCACCAGCCGCACGACGTCCGAGTCGGCGCCGCCGACGAAGCCGGCCGGAACGCGCAGCCGCCGGGCGTGGCGTGCCATGTCGTGCGGCACGGTGCGGTAGATCTGGCACTCGATCCC
>SCUH01000322.1 GCA_004298295.1 Betaproteobacteria bacterium
CCACGTTCTCCGCCGTGACGCCCATGTGGTACTGGTTGAACGCATCCCACAGGCCGTCGACGATCATCGAATCGACCAGTTTCGCGTCGCCCATGCGGAAGCCGTCGCGCGCGCCGTTCAGCACGTGCGGCGCCGCGCTCATGTTCTCCTGGCCACCCGCGATCACCAGATCCGAATCGCCGCTGGCGACCGACTGCGCGGCGAGCATCACCGCCTTGAGGCCGGAGCCGCACACCTTGTTGATGGTCATCGCCGGAATCATGTCGGGGAGCCCCGCCTTGATGGCGGCCTGGCGCGCCGGGTTCTGGCCAAGACCGGCGGCGAGCACCTGCCCGAGAATCACCTCCGAAACCTGCTCGGCTCTCACGCCGCTGCGCTCGAGCAGCTTCCGGATCACGTGGGCGCCAAGGTCGGACGCCGGTGTCTTCGCGAGGGTGCCGCCGAATTTGCCGATGGCGGTGCGCGCTGCGCCTACGATCACGATTTCATCCATGAGGGTCTCCTTTTCATTGAGCCCGCTGCTTCACGTAGCGGCCCGGCGCCGGCTCGATCGCCCGATAGGCCGCGCTACCCGACTGCCGCGGCGCGCGACGCGCGCCGCCCTTGAACCGCTCCAGCCAATGCGCCCACCGCGGCCACCAGCTGCCCGGCTGCTCGCGCGCCGCCCCAAGCCACGCCTGCGGATCTTCCGGATAGGGTTCGCCGACCCAGAAGCTGCGGCGGTTCTTTGACGGGGGGTTGATGACGCCGGCAATGTGGCCGCTCGCCCCGAGGACGAAGCGCTTCTCGCCGCCGAGCAGGGCGAGCGTGCGGTAGGCCGCGCGCCAAGGCACGATGTGGTCCTCGCGCGAGCTGTAGACGAACGCCGGCTGGCGCACTTGCCCCAGATCGACCGGCACGCCGCAATTGGCCAGCGCGGCCGGCACGCTCAACTTGTTCTCGAGGTAGGTGTGGCGCAGGTAGTAGCAGTACATGGGCCCCGGCAGGTTGGTACCGTCGGCATTCCAGTAGAGCAGGTCGAAGGCCGCGGGTGCGCTGCCCATCAGGTAGTTGTTGACCACGTAGGGCCAGATCAGGTCGTTGGCGCGAAGCGCCGAGAACACGGAGTCGAGCTCGCGCCCCGGCAGGATGCCGCCGGCGCCGATCGCCGCCTCGCGCGCCTTCACGCTCGCCTCGTCGACGAACACGCCGAGCGTGCCGGGTTCCGAAAAATCGAACATGGTCGTGAGAAAAGTGACGCTCGCGACGCCGTCCTCGCCCTTCGCCGCCTGCACCGCGAGCGCGGCGCCGAGCAACGTGCCGCCGACGCAGAAGCCGAGCGCGTTCACGCGGTCGGCACGCGTGATGCGCCGCGCGACGCGGAACGGCTCGAAGATCCCGAGCCGCAGATAGTCGTCCCAGCCGTAGTGGCCCTGCTCCGGGCCGACGTTGCGCCAGGACACCATGAACACCGTGTGGCCCTGCTCGAGCGCGTAGCGCACGAGCGAATTTTCCGGCTGCAGATCGAGGATGTAGTACTTGTTGATGCACGGCGGCACCATCACCAGCGGCCGCACCCCGACCTCTCGCGTGGCCGGCGCGTACTGGATCAGCTGCATCAGGTCGTTTTCGTAGACCACCGCGCCTGGCGTCACCGCGAGGTTGCGCCCGACTTCGAAGGCGGATTCGTCGGACTGGCTAATGCGGCCTCGGCGCGCATCCGCCAGCAGGTTGGCGAGTCCGCGCGTGATGCTCTCGCCCTGCGACTCGATCGCCTGGCGCAGCGCTTCCGGATTGGTGGCGGCGAAATTCGCCGGACACATCGCGTCGGTCCATTGCTTCACGGCGAAGCGCAGGCGCGCCTTGGCCTCGGCGTCCAGACTGGCCGCATCGGCGATGCCGTTCATGAAACGTGACGTCAGCAGGTAGGACTGCTGGAGGTAATTGAAATAGCGGTTTTCGCGCCACGCCTTCGCCGCGAAGCGGCGATCCCCGGGCTCGGGCTTCGCGACCATCGCGTCGTTTCCGGCCAGCATCGACGTCCACAGACGCGTCTGCTGCTCGAGAAAGGATCTCTGCAGCGCCTGGACCCTCGCCGTGTCCGCAGCGGGCGGCAACCACGCGGCGCTTGCCCCTTGTGGCCACTGCGCGGAGAGCTTCATCCAGCCCAGAGCGACCTGGTCGCCGGCCGCTGTGATCGCTCCGACGAGGTCCTCCGGGGAGATTTGCTGCGCTGCCATGAGGGGCGGATTTTGCGACGCACCATCCGGGCCGTCAATTGAAACCGCGCGCAGTACCCACGCCGCGCCGCAAGCCGCTGATCGTTCTGGGCTTTCAGTGCACGGCGCCGAGCAGAACACGCACCAGTGCGATCGCCGTAATGCCGGCTGCGATGAGCACTGTCTGGGAGACGGTGGCACGCAATTCCGGGCGCCGGTGCAGGCCCGGGATCAGGTCGGCTACCGCGACGTAAATCATGCTCGCTGCGACCACCCCGAGCAGCACCGGCTCCCAGCGCACGAAGACCTGCAGCGCGTAGTAGCCGAGCACGCCGCCGATCAGCGTGCCGCAGGACGACAGCACGTTAAGCGCCAGCGCCCTGGCCCTGGAATAGCCGGAATTGAGCAGGATGATGAAATCGCCCACCTCCTGCGGGATCTCGTGCGCCACGATGGCGACCGCGGTGATGATGCCGAGTTCGGTGCCCTGCAGGAAGGCCGCCGCGATCAGCACGCCGTCCAGAAAATTGTGGATCGTGTCGCCGACCACGATCATGGTGCCGGAGCGCCCGTGGTCGTGCCCGGGTTCGTGCTCCTCGTGCGAATGGCGCCACAACAGCAGCTTTTCGAGCAGGAAGAAGCCGAGGATGCCGCCGAGGATCGCGGCCGCCGCGACATGCGCGTCGCCCTGCTCGAAGGCGTGCGGGATCACCTCGAGGAATGCGGCGCCGAGCAGCGTGCCGATCGCGAACGACACCAGCATCGGCACCCAGGACAGGCGCACCAGCAGCGCGACCGCCGCCGCGCCCGCGGAGAGCACGCCGCCGGCGATGCTCGCCGCGATGATCCAGCCCAGCGT
Source organism: Betaproteobacteria bacterium (assembly GCA_004298295.1). GTDB lineage: Bacteria > Pseudomonadota > Gammaproteobacteria > Burkholderiales > SG8-39 > 2-02-FULL-66-14. The sequence continues at coordinate 3,058 of SCUH01000322.1, forward strand.
CATGGGGGCGTGGATTCTACGTCAACCAGATCACCGCGGCCATGCGCGCCGGCGTGCGTTCGCGTCGCCAGGAGAAGAATCGATCGGCCTCGGCATGCGTGCAGAAATCGCCGCCCGAGACCTGCGTCACGCCGCGCGCGCGCAGGCGCTGGCGGGCGATCGCATAAAGGTCGAGCCGCCAGTGCCCGGGGCGCGACGGCACGAACGCAACCTTCGCCGCGGCATCGGCGGCGAGGAAGGCCGCACGCACTTCGTCGCCGACTTCGTAGGCGAGCGGCCCGATGGCGGGGCCGAGCCAGGCGACGATTTGCGCCGGATCCGTCCGCATCGCCGCCAGCGCGGCTTCGATCACGCCCGCGGCCAATCCCCTCCACCCCGCGTGCGCCACGCCGACTGCGTTGCCCGTGCGGCCCGCGAGCAGCACCGGCATGCAATCGGCCACCAGCACCGCGCACACCACGCCGCGATGAGACGTGGTCGCGGCATCGGCATCGGGCTCGTGGTCCGATTCGCCGGCCGGACCCGGCTGCGCAACCGTGCAGCCGTGGCTCTGGCGCAACCAGCAAGGCGCGGCGGGAACCAGGGCACTCAAGCGCGCTCGGCCGGCACCATCGCGGCGCATGTCGCCGAACCCGCGCGTGGTAACGAACGCGCGCACGCCCGGCAGCGCCGGCCAGTCGGGCGCGATCAGCTCAGCCACTGCGGCGCAGCCCCGCCAGCAATTTGGCCATGTCGTGCGGCAGCGGCGAGTGCCACACGAGCGTCTTGCCGCTGCGCGGGTGTACCAGTTCGAGCTCGGCCGCATGCAGCGCCTGGCGCGGCAGCGACAGCCCCTGCCGCGTGCCGCGCTGGTACACCTTGTCGCCGACCAGCGGATGACGGATGTGCTGGAAATGCACGCGGATCTGGTGCGTGCGCCCGGTCTCGAGGCGGCATTCCACCAGCGCCGCGTGGCCGAAACGCTCGAGTACCCGGTAGCGCGTGCGCGCCTCCTTGCCGCGTCCGGTGACCGCCATGCGGGTGCGCGCGCGCGTATCGCGCCCGATCGGCGCGTCGATCGTGCCCTGCGCCGGCGGATCGCCATGCACCAGCGCGAGATACACGCGGCGTACGGTACGCGCCGCGAGCTGCTCGGCGAGCTTCGCCTGCGCGGTGACGTTGCGCGCCACCACCAGCAGGCCGCTGGTGTCCTTGTCGAGTCGGTGCACGATGCCGGCGCGCGACACCGATGCGAGTTCCGGCGCATGCGCCAGCAGCGCGTTGAGCAGCGTGCGGTCCGGAACTCCGGCGCCCGGATGCACCACCAGGCCCACCGGCTTGTCGATCACGATCAGGTCGCGGTCTTGGTACACGATCTTCAGCGGCATGCGCTGGGCGCGCGGTGCCGCGGATTCCGGCGCCGTGGGCGGGGTCAGGGCGACGCGCTCGCCTCCGACCACCGGATGGCTGGTTGCGGCGCGCTCGCCGTCGACGAGGATGTGACCGGACTTGAGCCAGGCCTGCAGGCGGTTGCGCGAATACTGCGGAAACATGCGCACCAGCGCCTGATCGAGCCGCAGGCCGCCGAGTGCCGTCGGGACCCTCGCTGCCATCGGTGCGGCCAGCGCGTCCTCCCAGTCCGGTGCGCCCGCAACGTTATAATCCTTCGCCATGAAAAGGAGTTTACTGGCAGTCCTCGCGCTGGTCGCCGCCGTCAGCGGCTGCGGCCTGCTGCCCGCGGAAAAGGACGAAACCGCGGGCTGGTCGGCGCAGCGCCTGTACGGCGAAGCGAAGGACGAGATCGCCGTGCGCAACTGGGAGAAGGCGATCAAGCTCCTGGAGCAGCTTGAAGCGCGCTATCCCTACGGCCGCTACGCGCAGCAGGCGCAGCTCGATGTCGCCTATGCGTACTGGAAAAGCGGCGAGCGGGCCTCCGCGATCAGTGCCGCGGACCGCTTCATCAAGCTCTACCCGAACCATCCCAATGTCGATTACGCGTATTACCTGAAGGGGCTGGTCAATTTCAACGAGAACCAGGGCCTGTTCGCGGTGTTCGACAGCCCCGACATGACCGAACGCGATCCGAAGTCGACGCGCGAATCGTTCGATGCCTTCAAGGACCTGGTGGCGCGTTTTCCGGAATCGAAGTACGCCGAGGATTCCGCCGCGCGCATGCGTTACCTGGTGAATTCGCTGGCGCAGAACGAGGTGCACGTCGCACGCTACTACATGAAGCGCGCCGCGTACGTCGCAGCCGCCAACCGCGCCCAGTATGCGGTGCAGAACTATGCCCAGGCACCCGCCATCGAGGAGGCCCTGTTCATCATGGTCAAGGCCTATGACGCGCTCGGCATGACAGAGCTGCGCGACGCCGCGGACCGCGTCATGCGCAAGAACTTCCCGGAGAGCCGGTACTTCTCCGGCAAGGTCGGCCGCGACGTTTCCTGGTGGAAGCTCTGGGATCCGGACTGGTAATAGCTCGGAACAGGGGCACCTGGCGGTTCCCCCGTTACCCCCTGCCTAGACTACGTTGATGCTCTCGTCCGCGATGTAGTCGCGGATCACCGTCTCGATGTCGGGGTCGTACCGGAAGCCCAGCGCGAGCGCGCGCGGCGTCTCGAAGCGCACCGGCCACGTGCGCACGATGGCGCGGATGCGATCGTCGGGCATCCAGCGAACGCGTCGCACGACCTGCTCGCCCGCGATCCGTCCCATGGCGGCGATCATTTCCGCCACGCTCACCGTGATTCCCGGCAGGTTGATGACGCGCCGCGTGCCCCAGGCCGCGGCCGGCAGCTCGTGCGCGTGGATGAACGCCTCGGTCACGCGCCGCGGCGAGAGCAGAAAGACTCCGGTCTCCGGCTCCACCGGGCAATCCGAGACGACGCCGTTGAGCGGCTCGCGCAGGATCGCGCTGGCGAAGGACGACGCCGCGGCATTCGGCTTGCCGGGCCGCACCACGATGGTCGGCAGCCGCAGCGAGCGGCCGTCGATGAAGCCCTTGCGCGAGTAATCCGCAATCAGGTACTCGCCGATCACCTTCTGCGTCCCGTAGGAGGTCTGCGGATTGGCCAGGGTAGCGTCGTCGAGCAGCGCCGGCAGCTCGCCGCCGAACGCCGCGACGGAACTGGCGAACACCACGCGCGGCGGCGTGGCGCAGGCACGCAGGCGCGCGAGCAGCAGGCGCGTGCCTTCGAAATTGACGCGCATGCCGAGATCGAAGTCCGCTTCCGCGGCGCCGCTCACCATCGCGGCGAGGTGGAACAGCGATGCCGTGTCCGGGGTCACGACACGCATCACGGTCGCCGCATCTGCAATGTCGCCCGCGACGGTCTCGAGCCGCGCGTCGGCCGGCAGGCGGGCCGGAAATGCCTTGTCCAGCAGCACCAGCTTCGAGATCGGCTGTGGCTTGCCGTCGGGCCCCGCCAGCTGCGCGCGCACAAGCAACGCCTTGGCGAGCTTGACGCCGAGGAACCCGCCACCTCCGGTGATCACGATTTTCATGCCCCGATTCTAGCGAAGAAGCTCTCCACGTCCGCGCGCTCGCGCGTGCGCTGCATCGGCGGCAGGCTGTCGAGGATGGTCCGGCCGTACGGCTTGGCGTGCAGACGCGGATCGCACAGCACCAGCACGCCGCGATCGGTTTCGTCGCGGATCAGGCGTCCCGCGCCCTGCTTCAGCGCGAGGATCGCCTGCGGCAGCTGGAACTCGATGAAAGGATTGCCGCCCTGCGCTCGCAGCGCCTCGATGCGCGCCGCGAGCACCGGGTCGTCGGGCGGCGCGAACGGCAGCTTGTCGATCAGCACCACCGACAGCGCCTCGCCACGCACGTCCACGCCCTCCCAGAACGACGCCGCGCCGAGCAGCACGGCATTGCCGAGACGGCGGAATCTTTGCAGCAGCTCGCTGCGCGAGCCGGTGCCCTGCACGAGCAGCGGCAGGTCGAGATCCTCTTCGGCCAGGCGCGCCGCAAGCAGTTCGTGCGCCCGGCGCAGGGCGCGGCGCGTCGTGAAAAGCAGAAAGGCGCGCCCGCCGCTTGCGCGCAGCACCGGCAGCGCGGCCTCGATCACCGCCGCGGTGAAGGCCGGATCGTTCGGATTCGCCGGCAGTCCGCGCGGCACGTAGAGCAACGCCTGGCGCGCATAGTCGAAGGGGCTCGCCCAGGTGCACGCGTCGGATGCGTCGATGCCCAGCTCGCGCTTGAAGTGCGAGAAGTCCTCGCCCACGGCAAGCGTGGCGGAAGTGAAGATCCAGGCACGCGGCGAGTCCGTCATCTGGCGCCGGAACATCTCCGCCGATGAAAGCGGTGTGACGTGAAGCTGCGCCGCGTGCCCGCTGACCTCCACCCAGCGCACCTCGTTCTGGTCGCCCTCGGCCAGCAGGCGCGCCAGCGTCGCGCGCGCCAGCGTCGCGCGCCGCGCGCAGGACGCGAGCCCCTCCGAGCGCTCGGCCTGCTCGGCGAGCGGCGCGGCGAGCGCCTCGAGCGCCGCGGCGAGCAGCTGCAGCGACCCGGCAAAATTGTCCTGCGCCAGCGCCTGCGACCACGCAAGGCGCGCCGGCTCTTCGCCGAACGCAAGCCTCAGGTCGCGCGCCGCGCGCTCCAGTTTCTGCGCCAGGCGCTCCACATCCGCTGCGGCGCCGCCCGCCGCGCGCAGCTCCACGCGTGAATCGCGCCCCAGCTCGGCAAGCTGCGCCGTGGACACCTTTTCGCCGAAAAACAGGCGTGCGGTCTCGGGCAACTGGTGCGCCTCGTCGAAGATGAGCGTGTTGCAGGCCGGCAGCAGCTCGGCGATGCCCTCGTCGCGCAGCATCACGTCGGCGAAGAAGAGGTGATGGTTGATCACCACCACGTCGGCGGCGAGCGCGTTGCGGCGCGCGCGCATCACGAAGCAGTTCTTGTAATCCGGACAATTCTGACCGAGACAGTTCTCGCGCGTCGAGGTGGCGTGCAGCCATACCGGTGCGTCCTCCGGCACCGCCGCAAGCTCGGCGCGATCCCCCGAACCGCTGGCAGACGCGAACCGGGCGATGACGCGCAGTTGCGCGGCCTCCTCGCGCGAGCCGAGCCGTACCTCCTGCACTGCGCGCTGCGTGCGGTAGAGGCAGACATAGTTGGCGCGCCCCTTGAGCAGCGCGGCGGTCGCGCCGGAGGCGAGCGCATTGCGCACCGCGGGCAGGTCGCGGTCGTGGAGCTGATCCTGCAGCGTCTTGGTGCCGGTCGAGATGATCACCTTGCCGCCGGCGATGATCGCCGGGACGAGATAGGCGAAGGTCTTGCCGGTGCCAGTGCCGGCTTCGGCGGTGAAAACGCCGTGCGATTCGATCGCCTCCAGGATGGCGAGCGCCATCTCGCACTGCTGGGGGCGCTCGCGATAGCCCTCGATGGCCTCCGCCAGCACTCCTCCGGCGGCAAAGGCGCGCTTGACCGCGCCCGCTTTACTTGCCGCGCTCATAGGACTAGATTACCTCAATAATGCGTCACAACATTCTGTATTCGATGGTTTTTTCGGCCTTGCTCACGGGCTGCGCCGGAGTTCCCTCGAAAGCGCCCATGACGACAAGACCGCAATCATTTCCACCGCAGGAGCCCGTGGCGCAGGTGCAGCGATCCGAAGCCCTGCTCCAAACCCTGCTGGCCCTCGGTGTCGAGTATCGCAACGGCGGGCGTGCCCCCAACCAGGGTTTCGACTGCAGCGGCCTCGTGGCGCATGTCTTTCGCGAGGCCTACGGCATTCAGCTGCCGCACAATACGCTCGCCCAGAGCGAACTCGGCGTTCCGGTCTCGTTCGCCGAACTCGAGCCCGGCGACCTCGTTTTCTACAACACCCTCGACCGTCCGTTCTCGCACGTCGGTATCTACCTTGGCGACAGCCGCTTCGTGCACGCCCCCAAGAGCGGCTCGAGCGTGAGGGTCGAGAGCCTTCGCACGGCGTACTGGAGCAGCCGCTTCGACGGCGCCCGGCGGATCTATCCGCCAATCTGATCGGTCCTGAGGTGGTTGCGTTGCCGCGGCAGGATTTGTTATCCTGCGTCAATGCGAATAATTCTCATTCGTAATACAGTACACCCCAGGGCCTTTGGGCTGATACCCTTTAAATGTACGCAACCTATTGATCTTATGAACAAACTAGTCTCGTTATGCCTCGCGGGCGCATGCCTCTCTAGCAATGCACTGGCCGATGAAAAGGTCCTGAATCTCTATTCCTCGCGCCATTACCAGACCGACGAGGCGCTCTACACGGGATTCACGCAAAAGACCGGAATCCGCATCCATCGGATTGAAGCGCCCGAGGATGCGCTCATCGAGCGGTTGCGCAATGAAGGCGCCGCGAGCCCTGCCGACGTCCTCGTGACGGTCGATGCCGGAAGGTTGTGGCGCGCCGAACAAGTGGGGCTCTTCCAAGCCGTGAAATCGGCTGAACTGGAACGCCGCATTCCGGCCCATCTGCGCCATCCGGAGGGACTCTGGTTCGGGTTTTCGACGCGCGCCCGCGTGATCGTCTTCAACAAGGACGCCGTCAAACCGGGTGAGATCCGCAGCTACGAGGACCTCGCAGCGCCGAAATGGAAAGGCAAGGTCTGCATGCGGTCGAGTTCC
>SCUH01000031.1 GCA_004298295.1 Betaproteobacteria bacterium
CGTTTGCACGCGCGTGTACACGACGACGCCGAAAAAGCCGAATTCGGCGCTGCGCAAGGTCGCCAAGGTCCGGCTCACCAACGGCTACGAGGTGATCGGCTACATCGGCGGCGAAGGCCACAATCTGCAGGAGCACTCGGTGGTGCTGATTCGCGGCGGTCGCGTCAAGGACCTGCCGGGCGTGCGCTATCACATCGTGCGCGGATCGCTCGACACGCAGGGCGTGAAGGACCGCAAGCAGAGCCGCTCGAAGTACGGGGCCAAGCTGCCCAAGACGGCCTGAGCCGAGGAGCGCCACGATGCCGCGTCGCAGAGAAGTTCCGAAGCGCGAAGTGCTGCCGGATCCGAAATTCGGCAACCCGGACGTCGCGAAATTCATCAACGTGCTGATGACCCGGGGCAAGAAATCGGTTGCCGAGCGGATCGTCTACGGCGCGCTCGACATCATCAAGACCAAGTCCGGCAAGGACCCGGTCGAAGTGTTCACGCAGGCGGTGCAGAACGTCAAACCGGTGGTCGAGGTGAAAAGCCGGCGCGTCGGCGGCGCCAACTACCAGGTGCCGGTGGAAGTGCGCCCGGTACGCCGCGTCGCGCTGTCGATGCGCTGGCTGCGCGAAGCGGCGCAGAAGCGTGGCGAGAAATCGATGCGCGCGCGCCTCGCCGGCGAGCTGGCCGAGGCGGCCGAAGGGCGCGGCGGCGCGATGAAGAAGCGCGAGGAAGTGCACCGCATGGCAGAGGCCAACAAGGCCTTCTCGCATTACAGGTTCTAGTCACGGAAACGGAATGAACGTGGCACGCAAGACTCCTATCGAGCGTTACCGGAACATCGGGATCTCGGCGCATATCGACGCCGGCAAGACCACGACGACCGAACGCATCCTGTTCTACACCGGCGTCAATCACAAGATTGGCGAGGTGCACGACGGCGCCGCCACCATGGACTGGATGGAGCAGGAGCAGGAGCGCGGCATCACCATCACCTCGGCGGCCACGACCTGCTTCTGGAAGGGGATGGACCTGTCGTACCCGGAGCACCGCATCAACATCATCGACACCCCCGGCCACGTCGACTTCACCATCGAGGTGGAGCGCTCGATGCGGGTGCTGGACGGCGCGTGCATGGTGTACGACGCGGTCGCCGGTGTGCAGCCGCAGTCGGAAACGGTGTGGCGCCAGGCCAACAAGTACCGCGTACCGCGGCTCGCCTTCATCAACAAGATGGACCGCGTGGGCGCGAATTACTTCAAGTCCTATGACCACATCCGCAACCGGCTGAAGGGAAATCCGGTGCCGATCCAGATTCCCGTGGGCGCGGAGGACAAGTTCGCGGGCGTGGTGGACCTGGTGAGCATGCAGGCCATCTACTGGGACGAAGCCAGCCAGGGCATGAAGTTCGAGCGGCGGCCCATCCCGCCCGAACTGGCCGCCGAGGCGCAGCAGTGGCGCGAAAAGATGGTCGAAGCCGCCGCCGAGGCCAACGAGGAGCTGATGAACAAGTACCTCGAATCGAACGAGCTTTCGATCGAGGAGGTCAAGAAGGGCATCCGCATCCGCACCATCAACAACGAAATCGTGCCCATGCTGTGCGGCTCGGCGTTCAAGAACAAGGGCGTGCAGGCGATGCTCGACGCGGTGATCGACTACCTGCC
>SCUH01000323.1 GCA_004298295.1 Betaproteobacteria bacterium
CACGAACACGTCCTTGCCGCGAACGTTCTCCAGGATCTCGATCAGCACCTCGCCGTCGGAGAACTTGTCCACGATCGCCCGCCCGATCGACAGGTTGAGGTGCTTCGCCACCTCCTGCGCAAGGCGCGGATTGGCGTTCCCGGTAAACACCATCAGGCGCTCGAGCGGCATCGCGGCCATGTTCGTATGCTTCCTGTTCGCGTAGTCAGGTGGCTGGGGAGCCAGGATTCGAACCTGGGAATGCCGGAATCAAAATCCGGTGCCTTAGACCAGCTTGGCGACTCCCCACCCGTCAAACCTTTCAGTTCGCCCAGTCGTGCAGCGGGTGATGCTCCAGGCCGCGCGCCACAAAGCCGCGCATGCCGCCCGGCAATTCCGCGAGCAGCGCGCGCGCTTCCACGTCGCTGTCGAATTCCGCGAACACGCAGGCACCCGAACCCGTCATGCGCGCGTCGCGCCGGCGCCTGCGCAGCCACTCCAGATGGACCCCGATCTCGGGATGCCGGCGCACCGCTGCGGCCTCCAGGTCGTTGCTGCCAAGGCCGCGGAAAAAGGGCGGTATTCTGAGTTCTTTCGTGTTACGTGTCAACGCGTTATCGGCGAAGATCGACGCCGTGGACACGCTCACGGGCGGGACCAGCACGAGGTACCACGCACTCGGCAGCGCCAGCGCCGTGAGCCGCTCGCCGATGCCTTCGCCCAAGGCGTTGCTGCCAAAGAGGAATAGCGGCACGTCGGCGCCGAGCCGGGCGCCAAGGCGCATCAGCGCGGCGCGCGAAAGTCCTGTGCGCCACAGCCAGTTGAGAACCAAAAGCACGGTGGCGGCATCCGAGGAGCCGCCGCCGAGTCCGCCGCCCAGCGGCAGGTTCTTTTCCACCGCGAGGTCGACGCCCAGCGCGGCGCGGCTTGTCGTCTGCAGCAGGCGCGCGGCGCGCACGCACAGATCGTCCTCCGGCGCGATCCCGGGCAGGGGCGCGTCGCGGCGGATCTCGCCGTCCGCGCGCACCCGAATTCCGACGCGGTCCTGGCGGTCGATCAGCCGGTACACCGTCTGCAATTCGTGGAAACCGTCGTCGCGGCGACCGAGTACGTGCAGCAGGAGGTTGAGCTTGCCCGGGGCGGGAAACCACTCGTAGGCCGGCGTCATTTCCATTCGGCAATGGCGAGGCGCAATTCGATCCCGGGATAGCTCAGCTTCAGGCGCGAGGGCCGGGCGCCATCGGTGTCCCACTCCAGGTACTCGATCTTCCAGCCGGATTGCCGCAGCTCGGCGATACGGCCGCCGGCATCGCGCTGTGCCTCGTGCGGTCCAGGGCCCGGGCGCGCCCGCACCCAATCCGCCAGGCCTTCCAGCGGCAGGCGAAAACCGAGCACCCGCTCGGTGAGCGCCTCGGCGTCCGGCGCCCGGTGCTCGCGGCCATCGGGCGTCGTCAGTGCGACGCCGCCGCCGGCACGCACGATGCGTGCGACGCCCTGCCCTAGCGGATTCGTGATCAGGACTTCGTCATCCGAGCGGCCGTGGCGCCAGGCGATGTTGCCGGACGAAGCCTCGTCGCCATAGCGCACCGCGATGCGTCCGGCGAGTTCGAACTGCAGCTCATCCGCAGGCAGCCGCAATTGCAGTTCGGCGCACGCAGCCGCAAGGAACGCGGCCGCAAGCACCAGCGCGCGGGCCGCGGCGCGCCGCCTCACCGCCTGAGACGCTTGATGGTCCTTTGCAGCGTCTCGTTCTCCGGACTGGCTTCGGTCGCCTCCTTCCAGACGCGCTCGGCCTCGCCGCGCTCGCCCATCACCCAGAGGACTTCGCCGAGGTGCGCGCCGATTTCGCCATCGGTGCGGCCGCTCCAGGCGCGGCGCAGGTGCTCGACGGCCCCTTTGAGGTCTCCGAGGCGGTACAGCACCCAGCCCATCGAGTCGATGATGAAGGAATCGTCGGGTGCGATCTCGAGCGCGCGCTCGATCAGCTTGCGTGCTTCCGGCAGCCGCTCGTTGCGCTCGGCGAGCGAGTAGCCGAGCGCGTTGTAGGCGTGCGCGTGGTCCGGCCGCGCCTGGATCAGCTTGCGCAGGTTCGCCTCGAGGACGTCCACGCGCGCCAGTTTCTCCGCGGTCAGCGCGTGGTCGTAGAGCAGCTCCGGCTGATCGGGATGCTTCTCGAGCGCGCCGCCGAGCAGCTCGAAGGCTTCGCCGTGGCGGCTCGCCTCCCGCAGCAGCTGCGCCTCGGCGATCACCAACTGCACCTGCTGCTGGCTGCTGCCGGTGGCGGCTGCGCCGCGCAGGTACGCGCGCCCCTCCTCGAGCTTGCCCTGACGGGCGAGCACGTTGGCAACGCGCAGCCGTGCGGTGAATGCCTGCTCGCCGCGCTGGATTGCCTTGTACCATTCGATCGCACGCGGCCAGTCCTTCTGCTCTTCGGCCAGCTGGCCGAGCGTCAGGCGCACGCCGTTGGCGTCGCGATAGCCCAGTTCGAGCAGGCGCTTCAGGTTCGCTTCCGCAATGCCGTACTCTTTCGCCTGCATCGCGAGCAGGCCGACGCCGTACATCGCGTCCAGGTCGTCCTTGTGGTTCGCGAGCAGCGCCTGGAACTGGGCGCGCGCCTCCGGGTAACGCTTTTCGCCGATCAGCAGGCGCGCGAACCCCAGGCGCACGTCGCGCGATTTCGGATATTTTTCGAGGTATCCGGCCAGCCGCCGGATCGCCTCCTCCGCGGACCGGCGCCGCAGCAGCTGCGCCTCGTAGACCGCCGCATGCTCCCACTCGGGGCGCAGCTCCGACGCGCGCTGGATCTCGCTGAGCGCCAGCGCTTCGTCGTTGGCGGCGACCGCCGCCTGCGCCACGGCGAAATGCGCTTCGGGAAGATTGGCGTGGCGCTGCGCCACGCGCTGCACCACGCGCAGATTCGCGACCTTGTCGGGATTCTGCGCCAGCAGCTGGCCGAGCTGCATCAGGCCGTCGGCCGCGGCATCGCCGTTGGCGGCGAGCAGCTTCGCGATGTAGGGCTCGGCCTCATCGACGCGGCGCGCGCCGACGAGCAATGCCGTGAGCACCCGCAGCGCCTGCGGCGACCGGGGATCGGCTTCGTGCCAGATGCGCGCCGCCTCGAGCGCGACCTCGGGGGCGCGCGCATAGTTCGCGATCTCCACTGCGCGACGCGCCACGCGCGGATCGCGCGTGCGCTTGGCCAGTTCCAGGTAAGTCTTCGCCGCCAGCGGCGCACTGCCGCGCTGCGCCGCGATTTCGCCGAGCAGCAACTCGTACAGCATCGGTTCGCTGAGGTCCTGCAGCGGCAGACTCTCCGGCCGCTCGGGCACCGCCGGCGCAGCGACGGCCGGTGCCTCGTCGTCGTCGTCGTCGGGCTCCTGAGCCTGCGCTTGGACGTTGCACACGGCGAGCGCCGCCAGCAGCGCAATCAAGAAACGAAACAGCATGGGCCGTTGAGTGTAGGTATATTTGGTGCCCTGCACAAGCCGAGGGAAGCCGTGCCGGAACTGCCCGAAGTCGAAGTCACGCGCCGCGGCATCGCGCCGCATCTGGTGGGCCGTCGGATCGAGGCTGTCACGGTGCGCGAGCCGCGCCTGCGCTGGCGCGTGCCACAGTCGGTGTCGCGGTTATCCGGCCCTACCGTGCGTGCGGTCAAACGCCGCGGCAAGTACCTGCTCATCGACTGCGGCTCGGGCCATCTGATCGTGCATCTGGGCATGTCCGGCAGCCTGCGCCTGGTCGATGCGTGCACGCCTCCGGGCAAGCACGATCACGTCGATCTCGCGCTCGCCCCGGACGGCGACGCGGGGCGCGGACGTTTGCTGCGATTGCGCGACCCGCGGCGCTTCGGCGCCGTGCTCTGGACCGAAGCGCCGCCCGAAATGCACCCGCTGCTGCGGCACCTGGGCATCGAACCCCTGTCGCGCGCCTTCGATGCGCGGCGCCTGCATGCGCTCACGCGCGCGCACCGCACTTCGATCAAGCAGTTCCTGATGGACGCGCGGCGCATCGTCGGCGTCGGCAACATCTATGCCTCGGAAAGCCTGTTCCTCGCGGGTATCCGCCCGCAGACGGCGGCGCGGCGCCTGTCGAGCGCGCGCTGCGCGCGGCTCGCCGCCGCGATCCGCCAGACGCTGCGCGCCGCGGTGCGCGCCGGCGGCTCCTCGCTGCGCGACTACGTCGGCAGCGAAGGCGAACTGGGTTGTTTCCAGATGCGCCATTGGGTCTACGACCGCGCCGGCGAGCCGTGCCGGCGCTGCGGTGCGCCGGTGCGGCGCCTGGTCCAGGGCCAGCGCGCGACCTATTACTGCGCGCGCTGCCAACGCTAGGCAGGCCGCTAGCCGCCCAGCGATTTCACCTTCTCGGCGAGCTTGGCGCAGACGTAAGGGTGCACGAACTTGCTGACATCGCCACCGAGGGTGGCGATTTCGCGCACCAGCGTCGCCGAGATGAACATGTGCTGCTCCGAGGGCGTGAGAAACACCGTTTCCACGTCCGGGTTGAGATTGCGGTTCATCCCGGCGAGCTGGAACTCGTA
>SCUH01000324.1 GCA_004298295.1 Betaproteobacteria bacterium
CGCGGCCGCCTGCCGGTACCAATCGACCAGGTACGGCGGAATGTACAGGCCGAGGAGCAGCACCAGCGCCAGGTGGACGAACACCGGGACCAGCGCCGGCGGATGCGGCAGCCGGCGCGCGGTGCTTTCGCCGAACACCATCGGCTGCACCTTGCCGAAAATCGCGGCGAACGCCACGCCGAGCGCGACCAGCAGGAACGGCGTCGCCCAGGGCTGCTCGTGCATGGCGGTGGTGAGTATCATGAACTCGCTCGTGAACACCCCGAACGGCGGCATGCCGAGGATCGCGATGGTGCCGAGCGCCAGTCCCCAGCCGATCGTGGGGCTCTGCTCGATGAGTCCGCGGATATCCGCCATGTTCTGCGTGCCGGTCTTCTGCGAGGCGTGCCCGACGGTGAAGAAGATCGCGCTCTTGGTGAGCGAGTGCACCGTCATGTGCAGCAGCCCGGCGAACGCCGCCACCGGGCCGCCCAGGCCGAAGGCGAAGGTCATGATGCCCATGTGCTCGATCGAGGAGTAGGCGAACATGCGCTTGATGTCCTTCTGCCGCGACAGGAAAAACGCGGCCACCACCACCGAGAGCAGTCCGAAGCCCATCATCAGGCTGCCTGAAAAATTGCGCTCGAGCGCCCCGTCCACCAGCACCTTGCTGCGGACCACCGCGTACAGCGCCACGTTCAGCAGCAGGCCCGAGAGCACGGCCGAAATCGGCGTCGGGCCTTCGGCGTGCGCGTCCGGCAGCCAGTTGTGCAGCGGCACCAGTCCCACCTTGGTGCCGAAGCCGACCAGCAGGAACACGAAAGCGAGCGACAGGACCGTCGGCTCGAGCTGGTGGCGCACCTCGTACAGGTGCGTCCACAGCAGCGACGTGCCGCCCCCGCCGAGCACCTTCTCCGCCGCGAAATAGAGCAGGATCACGCCGAACAGCGCCTGCGCGATGCCGACCGAGCACAGGATGAAATATTTCCAGGCCGCTTCCAGGCTCGCCGGTGTGCGGTACAGGCTCACCAGCAGCACGGTCGAGAGCGTCGCCCCCTCCAGCGCGACCCACAGGATGCCGACGTTGTTCGACAGCAGGCACAGGACCATGGTGAAGGAGAACAGCTGGTACATGCTGTGGTACAGGCGCAGGCGCGCCGAGTTGACCCGGCCGTGGTGCTCCTCGATGCGCATGTACGGCCGCGAAAACAGCGCCGTGGTGAACGCGACCAGTGCCGTGAGCGCAACCAGGAACACGTTGAACGGATCGACGAAGAACTGCTCGTCCAGGGCGACGACCGGGCCGTCGGCGATGACCCGGGCGGTGAGCAGCGCGGCGGCGCAAAAGGTCGCCAGGCTCATGAGCGCATTGAGCTCGGGTGCCCAGCGCTTGTGGCCGACCAGCGCGAGCAGCAGGCCGCCGAGCAGCGGGACACCGAGCACGAGGGCGATTTCCACGTCAGTCTTCCCGGAGTTTCTCCATATGCCGGATGTCGAGACTGTCGAATTGCTCCCGGATATGGAAGAAGAAGATGCCGAAGATGAAGGTGCCCACCAGCACGTCGAGCGCGACACCGAGCTCGACCACCAGCGGCATGCCGTAGGTGGCGCTGGTGGCGGCGAAGAACAGGCCATTTTCCATCGCCAGGAAGCCGATCACCTGCGGCACCGCCTTGCGGCGCACGATCATCATGAGGAAGGCCAGCAGCACGCTCGCCAGCGCGATGCCGAGCGTGGAGCGCGTCAGCGTGCCCGCCATCTGCGCGATCGGGGTGGCGAGCGCGAAGGCGAAGATCGCGAGGCCGATTCCGACCAGCATGGTCGTCGGGATGTTGAGCAGCGTCTCGACGTCCCAGCGCACGTTCAGCCGGTCGATCAGCCGGTGCAAGGCCCAGGGGATCAGGGCCACCTTGAGCACGAGCGTGAGGGCCGCCGAGAAGTAGAGGTGGTGCTGGCCCGTCGAATACGCCACGATCAGCGTCGAGGCCGCCAGCGCCGCGCCCTGCCAGGCGAACATCTTGATCAGGGTCAGCACGCGGCGCTGCGCCAGCATCGCGAACGCGAGCAGCAGCAGGAAGGCCGCGAGCAGGTTGACGAGCTGGCTCGAGAACGGCGTCGCCATCTCAGTTCTGCACCAGGAAATGGATCAGCATGCCGAGCACCGCGAGCAGGAACGCCGTCGAGAGGAACTCGGGCGCGAGGAACAGCCGCAGTTTTGCGAGCACCGTCTCCACCAGCGCGAGCGCGGCGCCGGCGAGCGCGAGCTTCAGGGCGAGCGCCGCGACCGCGAGCGGCAGCGCTCCCCAGTCACCCGCGGCGGCGATGCCCCAGGGCGCGAACAGCGCGAAGCCGATGGTGGTGTACGCGAACAGCTTGATCGCGACCGCCCATTCGATCAGCGCCAGGTGACGCGCCGAGTACTCGAGGACCATCGCCTCGTGCAGCATGGTGAGCTCGAGGTGCGTGGCCGGGTTGTCGATCGGGATGCGCGCGTTCTCGGCGAGCAGCACCATGGCGAACGCCACCGCGGCGAACGCGAGGCTGGGATGGATGGCGAATTCCCGGTGTGCGAGCGTCTCGACGATGGTGGTCAGCTGCGTGGAGCCGGAGATGAACGCCGCGGTGAACAGCGTCATCAGCATCGCCGGCTCGGCGAGAAAGCCGATCAGCATCTCGCGGCGCGCCCCCAGGCCGCCGAACGACGTGCCGATGTCCATCGCGGCAAGCGCCGAGAACACGCGCGCCAGGGCGAACACGCCCACCAGGGCGATGATGTCGGCCGCCGGGGCGAAGGGCAGGTCCGTGGCGAGCACCGGCACGATCCCGGCAGCGAGCCACATGCAGCCGAACAGGACGTACGGCGTGAGGCGGAACAGGGGCGAGGCGTCGTGCGCGATGACCGCGTCCTTGTGAAACAGCTTCGCCAGCGTGTAGTACGGCAGCAGGATCGAGGGCGCCGAGCGGTTCTGCAGCCACGCCCGGCACTGGTTCACCCAGCCCAGCAGCAGCGGGGCGGCCAGCACCACGAACACCGACTGCAGCAGCTGGAATGCGATTCCCGTGGCGGTCGTCATGGCCTCGGTCTCATCGCACGAACACCAGCAGCGCGATCAGCGTCAGGAAGCTGTAGAGCAGGTAGATGCTGATGCGGCCGCGCTGCAGCAGGCCGATCTTTGCGGAAACGTACTCGGCCAGCCGGGCCACCGGGAGGTAGAGCAGGTACCAATGGCGGTCTTCGATCTTGAGCGAGTAGCGCGGCGCGGGGTCGTCGGGCGCCGGCACGTGCCGTTTCATGAGGTACAGTGGCCCGAACACGTGGCGGATCGGCTGGCCGAATGCGTCGGCCGTGTCCTGCATGCGCGCCGTCTGCTCCGGATAGCCGCAGTCCCAGGGCGGCGCATAGCGCACCCGCCCGTGGTAGAAGCGGCGCACCAGGAGGAACGTGAGCCCGGTGACCGCGACGATGACGGCGAGAAAGATCACCGGGCTGTAGCTGGCCTGCGCGGCGGATGTCGGCACCAGCCACAGCCAGCTCGATTCGAGCGCGCCCTCGGGCAGGCCGCGGCCGAGGAGCGCGACGCAGATCCGGTTGAGCATCAGCAGGAACGACGCCGGAAACAGTCCCAGCACGAAGCAGCCCGCCGCGAGCCAGGCCATGCCGATGCGCTCGGCGCCGCCGCAATCCTGCCCGACGCCGGCCGCCGGGACCTGCGCGGGACGCCGCGGCGCGCGCACCTGCCCGAGGAAGGCGATGCCGTAAACCTTGACGAAACACATCGCGGTGAGCGCGCCGGCGAGCGCCAGGGTCGCGGCGAACAGCGGCAGCAGGCTGCGCACCACGCCATGCTCCAGCAGCGGCGCCTGCAGCGCGCTCTGGAAGGTGAGCCATTCCGAGACGAAGCCGTTGAGCGGCGGCAGCGCCGAGATCGCGAGCGCGCCGATGAGGAAATAGAAGGCGGTGTTCGGCATCGTGCGGATGAGCCCGCCCATGTCGTTCAGGTCGCGCAGCCCGCGCAAATGCAGGATCGAGCCGGCACCGAGGAACAGCAGCGCCTTGAAGACGGCGTGGTTGAGCGTGTGATAGAGCGCGGCGATCAGGCCGAGCGCGCCGGCCGCGGTCTGGCCGAAACCGACGAACACCATCGACATCCCCAGTCCGAGCAGGATGATGCCGATGTTCTCCACCGAGTGATAGGCGAGCAGCCGCTTGAGGTCGTGCTGCATCAGCGCATAGAGCACGCCGAAGAGCGTGGTGCCGGCGCCCACCGTGAGCACCAGCAGGCCCCATTCCCAGCGCACGCCGCCGATCAGGTCGTAGATCACCCGCACCATGCCGTAGATGGCGGTCTTGAGCATGACGCCGCTCATCAGCGCCGACACCGGCGTGGGCGCCGCCGGGTGCGCCTCGGGGAGCCATGCGTGCAGCGGGATCATCCCCGCCTTGGCGCCGAAGCCGAAGAACGCGAGCAGGAATGCGGCGGTGGCCCAGAACGGCGAGAGCTCCGCGGCGCGCAGCGCGCTGAACGTGTAGTCGCCCAGGCCGCCGTGCATGACGCCGAAGCACAGCAGGATCGCGATCGCCCCGAGGTGCGCGATGAGCAGGTAGAGGAACCCCGCGCTGCGGATCGCCGGCAGCCGGTGATCCGTGGTGACGAGGAAATAGGACGACAGCGCCATCGTTTCCCACGCCACCATGAACAGATACGCGTCGTCGGCGAGGATCACCAGCGCCATGCTGGCGAGGAAGATGTGGTACTGCAGCGCGATCAGCGTCAGGCGGTTTGGCGTCTCGTCGCGGAAATAGCCGTTCGCGTAGAGCGTGACGCCGGCCGACACGGCGCCGAGCAGCGTGAGGAAGAATCCGGCCAGGCCGTCCAGGCGCAAGTGAAAGGGCAGGTCGGGCAGGCCGAGCGGGAGCGTCATCTGCTCGACCGGCGCCCAGGCCGCCTGCAGGCCGAACGCGGCCAGCACGAGCCCCGTCAGCGCACCGAGCGGAAAGGCGAGGCGCCGGGCGAACCACGCATCCCGGCCCGGAAGCAGCGACAGCGCCGCGATCGCCAGCCAGGCGACGAGCGCGAACAGCGAACCGGTCAGCGGCGAGCCGCTCACTCGCGCGGGTTCTTTCCGGCAGCGGCCTTCGTGAGCCACTCCGGCAAGGCGCGACCGGCGGCATGGCTGATGATATATTCGCGCATCAACTGACGCACGACCTGCGACGGCGTCAGGTCGCGACCGGCGCAGATCTCGAGGAACATCTTCTTCTTGCGCGGGTCGATGAGGACGGTGAAGCGCGAGGTCTTGCTCTCGACGGCAACCTTCCTGCGGCGACGGCCAGCCATGA
The DNA here is from genome assembly GCA_004298295.1 of Betaproteobacteria bacterium. Taxonomy (GTDB): domain Bacteria; phylum Pseudomonadota; class Gammaproteobacteria; order Burkholderiales; family SG8-39; genus 2-02-FULL-66-14. The sequence goes on from SCUH01000324.1 coordinate 5,321, forward strand.
CAATCTCATTATAATGCACTTCTAATACTGCAGGAGCGCCTATTTCACCCGCATGCCGGGCTGCGCACCCTCGTCCGGCGCGATCAGATGGATTCCCGGGCCGTCTCCCGAGGCGGCGAGGATCATGCCTTCCGAGACGCCGAAGCGCATCTTGCGCGGCGCGAGGTTCGCCACCATCACGGTAAGCCGTCCCGTGAGGGCTTCGGGCGCGTAAGCGGCCTTGATGCCGGCGAACACCGTGCGCGTCTCGCCGCCGAGGTCGAGCGTCAGCTTGACCAGCTTGTCCGCGCCCTCGACGGCTTCGGCCGCGACGATGCGCGCGATACGCAGGTCGAGCTTGGCGAAATCCTCGATCGTGATCACATCGCTCACGGCCTGCTCCCTGGCGGCGTGCTGCTGGTGTTCGGCGTGGGTCTGCGGCGAGCGCGTGGCCTCCGCTGCGGCGGGCAGCAGCTCGAACAGCGCGTCGAGCTGCTTTTCCTCGACGCGCGTCAGAAGATGCTTGAACGGCGCGATGCGCGCCGGGCGCAGCCTGCGATCGTCGAACGTCAGTTCACGCTCGAGGCCGAACAACTCGCGCGCGACCCGCCGCGCGGTCGCCGGCAGGATCGGGGCCAGATAGACGCTGAGGGCGAAGAAGGCGAGCAGCGCGTCGCTGCAGGCACGGTGCAGGTCGTCGCGCCGCGACGGGTCCTTCGCCAGGTCCCACGGCTTCGCCTCGTCGAAGCGTTGGTTCACGCGGTCGGCAAGCGCCATCACCTCGCGCACGACGCGGCCGAACTCGCGCGACTCGTATCCCTCGGCGATGGAGTCGTCCTGCGCGACCACGAGCCCCCAGCTGGGCGGCGATTCGTCGCCGAAGTCGTAAAGCCTGCCGCCGAACTGCTTCGACACGAAACCCGCGGCGCGGCTCGCGATGTTGACGTACTTGCCCACCAGGTCGCTGTTGACGCGCGCGAGGAAGTCGTCCGGATTGAAGTCGATATCCTCGACCGCGGCGTTCAGCTTCGCCGCGATGTAGTAGCGCAGCCAGTCCGGGTTCATGCCGATGTCGAGGTAGCGCTGCGGGCTGATGCCGGTGCCGCGGCTCTTCGACATCTTCTCGCCCGAGACGCCGATGAAACCGTGCACGTAGACGCGGTCCGGCACCTTGTACGGCGCGCCGGCGAACTTGAGCATCGCCGGCCAGAACAGCGTGTGGAAGTAGATGATGTCCTTGCCGATGAAGTGGATCTGCTCGCTCGCATTGAGGGTTGCGGCGAAATCGAGGCCCTTCTTCGCGCAGTAATTCTTCAGGCTCGCCAGGTAGCCGATCGGCGCGTCGAGCCAGACGTAGAGGTATTTCTCCTCGGCGATGTCGGGGACGCGGATGCCGAAGTAGGGCGGATCGCGCGAGATGTCCCAGTCGCCGAGCGCCTTGTCGCCCGCGCCCTCGAGCCACTCGCGCGCCTTGTTCACGACCTGGGGCTGCAGCCGCCCCGGAGTCTGCAGCCACTGCTTCAGGAACCCGACGCAGCGCGGGTCCGACAGGCGGAAGAAGAAGTGGTCCGAGGACCTGAGCACCGGGGTCGCGCCCGAGAGCGTCGAGCGCGGGTTCTTGAGCGCCGTCGCGGCGTACACCGAGCTGCAGTTCTCGCAGGCATCGCCATACTGGTCCGGCGCGCCGCAATTCGGGCATTCGCCTCTGACGTAGCGGTCGGCGAGGAACATGCCCTTCACCGGATCGTAGAGCTGCTCGATGGCACGCCGGTCGATCAGGCCGGCGGCGACCAGCCGGCGGAAGATGTCCTGCGACAGCTCCGTGTTCTCCGGCGAGTGCGTCGAGTGCCAGTTGTCGAAGCCGAGGTGAAAGCCGCGCAGATGCGCCGGGCGCTCCGCCGCGATGCGCGCCACAAGCTGCTCGGGCGTGACGCCCTCGGCCTCCGCCTTGAGCATGTTGGGCGCGCCGTGCGCGTCGTCGGCGCCGACGAAGTGCACCTCGTGTCCGCACATGCGCTGAAAGCGCACCCAGATGTCGGCCTGGACGTACTCCATGATGTGGCCGATGTGGAACGCGCCGTTGGCGTACGGCAGCGCGGTCGTGACGAAGAGCCTGCGGCGGGACATCGGCGGAGAGGCGGCGGACATCAACGATTCTAGCAAACCGAGTAGGGTTTCCGTCGCCCGGCGGCGCGCTTTTCGGTACACTTGGGCGCCTTTTTCCTCCCCACGGATCTCATGCCCATCAGTGAAGCAGACGCCCGGTCGGCGCTCGCGAAGCTCGTCGACCCGAACACCGGCAAGGATTTCGTTAGCACGCGCTCGGTGAAGAAGCTGAACGTCTCCGGCGAAGCCGTGACGCTCGAAATCGAACTCGGCTACCCGGGCAAGAGCCAGTTCGAGCCGATCCGCATGCAGGCAATCGAGGCGCTCAAGGCCGCGGGCGCGGCGAGCGCGAGCGTGACGGTGCGCTCGCGCGTGGTGTCGCACGCCGTGCAGCGCGGCGTGAAGCTGATTCCGGGAATCAAGAACATCATCGCGGTGGCTTCGGGCAAGGGCGGTGTCGGCAAGTCGACCACGGCGGCCAATCTGGCGCTGGCGCTCGCCGCCGAAGGCGCATCGGTCGGCGTGCTCGATGCCGACATCTATGGTCCCTCGCAGCCGACCATGCTCGGCATCACCGGTCGGCCGGAGTCGAAGGACGGCAAGTCGATCGAGCCGATGGAAGGCCACGGCCTGCAGGCGATATCGATCGGTTTCATGATCGACGTCGACACGCCCATGGTGTGGCGCGGCCCGATGGTGACGCAGGCGCTGGAGCAGCTGCTCAAGGACACGCGCTGGCGCGAGCTCGATTACCTGGTCGTC
>SCUH01000325.1 GCA_004298295.1 Betaproteobacteria bacterium
GACCGAGAAGGGCGAAGGCCGGCGCACCCAGTACTACCTGCGCAAGGGCCACCAGGCGCCGCCCACCGCCCACGTCACGCTCGACATCCGCGGCGTCACCTGCCCGGGACCGATCCTCGAGGCGAAGAAACTGCTCGACGGCATGCGGCCGGGCGAAGTGCTGCACCTGATTTCCAGCTGCCCCGGAACGCCGGCAGACGTGCGCGCCTGGACCCGTTCCACCGGGCTGGAACTGGTCGCCACGCGCGAGACGGCGCGCAACGTGTACGAGTTCTTCGTGCGCAAGCGCTAGGCTCTGCGAGGCATGGCGCTGCGCCTCAAGACGGTCTGGTTCAAGAACGCGGGCGGCCGCTCTTCTGCGGAGGTGGCGAGCGTGCTGGCCTCGACCATCTGGCGCCTCGCCGACGAGGCCGTGACCAACCTGTCGAAGTTCGACTGCGACATCGTCACGCCCGAGCGTGGCATCCGCATCCTCGGCGAAGTGGCGGCGTTCCTGCTGCACATGAGCGACCGCATGGTGTACGGGCGGATCCCGGAAGAGCAGCGCGCGCAACTGCTCCAGGCCGCCGGCCGCCGGCTCGCGGAGCTGGTGGAGGAGAATATCCGCAAGATGGGGGCCGACGACGCCTTCGACTATCGCGCCAATTTCATCGACTTCCTCAACCGGCGCGGCGCCGATTACGCCACCTTCGATTGCCCGCCCGAGCAGCCGAGCTTTCCGCTGCTGCGCTACCTCGGTCTCGCCGTGCGCGAGCTGATGCTCGAGTCCGACCAGCCCTGGGTGGCCGACCGGATCATGGATCTCGATGCGCCCGAGGCGCTCGGCATGCTGAAAAAGACCGTCGATGGACTGCTTTCGCCGGCGCAGGCGGGGCCGCGGCGCCGCTCGATTGCGGGCGACTGAAACGGAGGACGACATGGCCGCAGGCGCAGAATTCCGCTTCGCACCGCTCGACTGGACGCCGGACAAGGCGCGCGCCGGCGCGGCGCAGGAAGGCTTGACGCCGGGCGACGGCCACTGGGAGGTGGTGCGCGGTCTGCAGGAGTTCTACGCGCGCCATCACCACGTCGCCATCAACCTGCGCGAGCTGCAGGATGCGCTGGAAGAGAAGTTCCACCACAAGGGCGGCATGAAGTACCTCTACACGCTGTTTCCGGGCGGCCCCGTGGCGCAGGGCTGCCGTCTGGCCGGATTGCGGCCGCCCGCCGGCGCGACCGACCGTGGTTTCGGCAGCGTCACCTGAATTCGCGCCGCCGCGCAGCCGCTATCGCGACTGGCGCGACCGCAAGCTCGCCGCTTATCCGAGGCGTGCCGAAGAGCTGATCGTGGAGGTGCGCGACCCGCGGCAGCTCAGCGCTGCGGAACGCAAGGCGATCCTGGAGCGCGTTGCGCGCGCCAACATGGCGGTGTACGCAAGCGGCTGCGGCGACGATCCGGACAAGGAGATCCCGCGCGCGCTGGCGCGGCAGTCGGGGCTCCACCGCCTCGACCCGAACTGGCTCGCTGACGACGACGGCGTCTCGAGCATCCGCGCTGGCGGCACGTCGCAGCGCGGCGAATTCATTCCCTATACGAGCAAGCCGATCCGCTGGCACACGGACGGCTACTACAACCCGCCCGAACGTCGCATCCGCGCCTTCGTGCTGCATTGCGTGCACGCTGCGGCGCAAGGCGGCGAGACGCAGCTGCTCGACCCGGAGATTGCCTGGCTGCTGCTCAACGACGCGAATCCGGCCTGGGCGCGCGCGCTGATGCAGCCGGGCGCGATGACCGTTCCGGCGCACAGCGGGGCTCGCGAGGCGCAGTCCGGGCCCGTGTTCTCATTCGACGGGGAAGGCCTGCTGCACATGCGCTACACGGCGCGCACGGTCAGCATCCAATGGGCACGGGATCCCGATACCGAAGCCGCGGCTCGCTTTCTGGCCCAGTGGCTTTCGGACGACGCGCCGTTCGCCCTGCGGCTCAAGCTCGCCCCCGGCATGGGCGTGATCTGCAACAACGTCCTGCACACGCGCAGCGCCTTCCGCGACGACGCGGCACGGCCGCGGCTGCTGTATCGAGCCCGCTACTACGAGCGCATCACGCCGCTCTAGCGCGCGGCGCCGCGTTCGAGCAGCAGCGCTTCGCCGCGCCAGACCTGGATCCAGGCACCGCGAAACGGAGTTTCATATTCCGGTCGCCGGTCGCCACCGGCGTGCCGATTGCGCTCGACCACGATCACCTGCCCCGCGGGGTGGGCCGCGACCCAGGACGCAAGCTCCGGGTTGTCGAGGATTTCGATGGACTGCTCGAGCCGCCCGACGAAGTTGTATTGCGCGTGGTACTTGCCGAGATGAGCGAGCGGCGTTGCCTGCCGCTGCAGCTCGGCCAGGTGCGCGGCCGCCGGGCGCGGATCGGCATAGACCGCGATCGCGGGCACGATTCCCGCGCCGAAGGCCACGAAGGCGCCGCAGATCGCGAAGGCGAGCGCACGCGCCTGGACCACGGTGGAGCGCCCGCCAAGCCAGACCAGGACGGGCAGCGCAAGCGCCAGCGCAGCCGCGGGCCAGAACGGCAGCGCCGACGCCCAGGGCGGAAGCGCGAAGGCCGCAGGGTTCGCCCTGACGTACGCGAACAGCGCCGGCAGCGCGAGGAAACCGCAGGCCGGCAGCAGCATTTCCCAGCGGCGCGCGGGTACCGGCAACCGGGCGAGCGCAATTCCGGCGAGCAGCGCGAAAGCGGGCAGCGTCGGCACGAGATACTTCGCCTGCTTGCCGCTCACCAGCGTGAACACGACCAATGTCAAGGCGAGCCAGGCGATCAAGAAGCGATTTCCCGGGTCGCGCACGCTGAAACTTTCCGCGCGCAGTCCGCGCCACAACGCCGGCCATATCAGCCAGGGGAAGAGGATCGCGGGCAGGAGCGGCAGGTAATACCAGAAGGGTGCGCGGTGCGCGAAAGACTCGGACACGCGCCCGGCAGTCTGGCCCCAGAAGATCGCGCGCCGGTAAACCTCGCCGCCGAAATAGCCCGCGGGCAACGCCCAGGCCAGCGCAATTGCGGCGCCCAGCAGGACGGCCGCCGCGACGCTCGCGTACCAGCGCGCCGGGGCGGCCCTCGCCCCCGGCGCCCACCACGGTGCCACGAGCGCCACCGGCAGCAGGTGCAGCAGGATCACGGGACCCTTGGCGAGCACACCCAGGCCGATGCCGGCACCGAGCCAGAGAAAACCGGCGCGACGCTCGCCGTGCGCTGCGCGCACGACCCCGATCATGCCGATCATGACGCACAGGGCGAGCAGCAGGTCGAACATCGTGAGCGTCGCCATCGCGGCGAACAGCAGCGTGCCGCAGAGCACCCACGCCGCCATGGCGCGGGAATCCGCGTCTTCCGGCCACAGCAGGCGCGCGAGACGCTGCTGCAGTGCCAGGACGCCGAGCGCGCAGAACGGCCCGACCAGCCGCGGCCACCAGTCGTTCACGCCGAACACGGCCCAGCCCAGATGCATCAGCCAGAACAGCAGCGGCGGCTTGTGGCTGTACGGCTCGCCGTTGACGTACGGCACCAGCAAATCGCCGCGCAACCACATCTCCCACGCCACGCTGGCGTAGCGCGTCTCGTCCACCGGCCACAGCGGCCGCAGCCAGATCGAGGCGACCGCGAAGACCCCCCAGAGCGCGAGCAAGGCGGCAAACCAGCGATCGCGCGGCGGGGCCTGCATCAGCGCTGCCGCGGCATTTCGCCGCGCTCTGCTGCCGTCTCCTGCAGTGCGCCATCGACGTCGCTGCCCAGCGTCCGGCCATGGCGATAGCGGTGGTACAGCCGGGCGCCGATCACGCCGGAGACGACGAATAGCAGCACGGCGATCAGGATGCGGTTCGCGGCGCCCAGGTCGACGCCGCTGCCGGCGAGCGCGAACACCAGCGTCTGCGGCACATAGCCGAGAAACGAGCCGAGCAGAAACGGGCGCGCCGGGACCCGCGACACGCCCGCGACGATGTTGGTGAGGAAGTTGTTGCCTACCGGGAGCAGGCGGATGAGCAGCGTCATCCAGAACGGGCTGCCGGCGAGAAAATCCTCTACGTGCCGCACGCGCGCAGCGAGGCGCGCGCTCACCAGCGGCCGGCCGATCGCGCGCGCATAGAAGAACGCGATCGCGCAACCGGTCTCGGTGCCGAGCAGCGCGAGCAGGGTGCCGTGGCCGACACCGAAGGCGTAGCCGCCCAGAAAGCTCACCACGTGCCGCGGCAGCGCCAGCGCGGTCGTGATGCCCGCGACTCCGAGATAAAGCAGTTCGCCGGAGAGGCCGCGATCGCGCACCGCGCGGTCGATCCAGGCCTCGCTCAGCCAATCGCCGAGCCAGCCGTGCTCGATCACCAGGCCGGCGGCGATGAGCGTCGCCATCAGGGTCAGGCCGGATGCGAGGACCCTCGCCCGCATCACCGCGGCAGCTCGCTCACCTGCGGCCGTTTCATGCGGCGCTGCAGCCACAGAACGCCGGCCAGATCGACGATCCCGATCCAGAGCCGGTTGTGCAGTCCGTAATTCGAGCGCCCGCGCGTGCGCGGGCGATGGCTGACTTCGACCGACAGCGTGGCACCGCCGTTGCGCTGCACCAGTGCCGGCAGGAAGCGGTGCATGTGATCGAAGAACGGCAGCTCGAGATAGGCCGCGCGCGCAACGAGCTTCAGGCCGCAACCGGTGTCGGGCGTGGCGTCTCCCAGCAGGCGCGAGCGCACCGCATTGGCGATGCGCGAGGACAGTCGCTTCAGCCGGCTGTCGCGGCGCGACCTGCGCCAGCCGCCGACCAGCTGCAGGTTCGGCGGCCGCGCCGCAGCGTCGCGCGCCGCCAGCAGCTTCGGCAGGTCGCCCGGATCGTTCTGCCCGTCGCCATCCAGCGTCGCGATCCACGCGCCGCGCGCCGCGCGCACGCCGGTGAGCAGCGCGGCGCTCTGGCCGCAGCGCTCGGCGTGGCTCAGCACGCGCAGCCGCGGATAGCGCGCGAGCGCCTCGCGCAGCACGCCCAGGCTGGCGTCGTCGCTGCCGTCGTCGACGTAAAGCACTTCGAACTCGGCGCGCGATTCCAGCGCCGCGTGGATCTCGGCGAGCAGAGGAAGAATGTTGTCTTCCTCGTTGCGCACGGGCACGACCACGGACAACTGCACCACGGGACTTTCGCGCGGGATCACGGGGAATGAAGCGGAATTATCCCACGCCCCCCGCGCGGCGGCGGCGAGGCGCCGCGCAGCGCCGCTTTGATGCCCGTCAAACACATCGCCGGCGCAGGTCGCAACATAGCGGGCACTGGAGGAGACCCATCATGACGAAACGCATCGCGCGTGGCACGCGCCGGGCGCGCGCCGGCGCAACAAGACTGCCGACCGGCATGGCGCTGCTGCGCGATCCGCTGCTCAACAAGGGCACCGCCTTCACGCTGCGCGAGCGCCGCGCGCTCGGCCTGCAGGGGCTGCTGCCGCCCTGCGTCAGCACGCAGGACGGGCAGGTGCGCAGGATCCTCGAGCACCTGCGCGGCCTGCCGAAC
>SCUH01000326.1 GCA_004298295.1 Betaproteobacteria bacterium
ACGCGCCGTACAAGTTCCACGTGCATCGCATCCTCACCGACCTGACGCAGCCCTGGGTCATCGGTTTCCGCCGGCCGCCCTTCTGGACCGAGTGGTGGCATTGCGTGGACATCGACGCCGAGGCGCAGGCGCGCGCCGCGGTCTGAGATTCAAACCCAGTCGCGCGGCTTGAGAAATTCCGTGTAGAGCCTTTCTTCCGGCGATCCGGGCTCGGGCTTCCAGTCGTAGCGCCAGGCCACGAGCGGCGGCAGCGACATGAGGATCGACTCGGCGCGGCCGCCCGATTGCAGGCCGAACAGCGTGCCGCGGTCGTACACGAGGTTGAACTCCACGTAGCGCCCTCGGCGGTAGCATTGAAACGCGCGCTCGCGTTCGCCGAAGGGAATGCTGCGGCGCCGCTCTGCGATCGGCAGGTAAGCGGCGAGAAAATGATCGCCGACCGAGCGCAGCAGCGCGAAGCAGCTTTCGAAGTCCGGCTCCGCGAGGTCGTCGAAGAAGATCCCGCCGACGCCGCGCGGCTCGCCGCGGTGCCGGAGAAAGAAATACTCGTCGCACCAGTGCTTGTAGCGCGCGTGGCGGCCGGCGCCGAAGGGCTCGAGCGCGCTTCGGCAGGTGGCATGGAAGTGGCGCGCGTCCTCCTCGAAGCCGTAGTAGGGCGTCAGATCCATGCCGCCGCCGAACCACCAGATCGGCGCCGCGCCCGCCTGCGCTGCGACGAAGCAGCGCACGTTCATGTGCACCGTGGGGCAGTAGGGATTGCGCGGATGCAGCACCAGCGACACACCCATGGCGTCGTAGCGCCGCCCGGCGAGCTCCGGGCGGGCGGCGGTGGCCGAGGCGGGCAGGGCGGTACCCTGCACGCGCGAGAAATTCACCCCACCGCGCTCGAACAGGCCGCCCTCCTCGATGACGCGTGAAACGCCGCCGCCGCCCTCGGCACGACTCCAGACGTCGGCACGGAAGGCATGGCCGTCGAGCGCCTCGAGCGCGGCCACGATGCGCCTTTGCAGACCCAGCAGGTATTGGTGGACCGGCTCGATGTCCACGATCACGGGCGCTTCAGCGCGCGATGGCCGATATCCCTGCGGAACTGCATGCCCTCGAAGCGGATCGCCGCCGCCGCCTCGTAGGCGCGGTTGCGCGCCACGCGCAGCGAATCGCCGAGCGCCGTCACGCACAGGACGCGGCCGCCATTGGTGACGATCTGACTACCCTCCCGCCGCGTCCCGGCATGGAATACGCGGCAGTCGTCGGCGGCTTTCGGCAGCCCCGTCACAGGGTCTCCCTTGCGTGGCGCCTCCGGGTAGCCCGCGGCCGCGAGCACTACGCCGAGCGCCGTGCGCCGGTCCCATTCGGCCTCGGCGCGATCGAGCGTGCCATCGAGTGCGCGCTCGATCAGCGCGAGCAGGTCGGACTTCAGGCGCAGGATGATCGGCTGCGCCTCGGGATCGCCCAGGCGGCAATTGAATTCCAGCGTCCTGGGATTGCCCGCCGCGTCGATCATCAGGCCGGCATAGAGGAATCCGGTGTAGGGCAGGCCGTCCTGCGCCATGCCGTGCAGTGCCGGCTGGATGATTTCCCGCATGACGCGCGCGTGGATCCGCGGCGTGATCACCGGCGCGGGCGAATAGGCGCCCATGCCGCCGGTGTTCGGCCCGGCGTCGCCGTCGCGCAGGCGTTTATGGTCCTGGCTGGTCGCGAGCGGCAGCGCGTGCGCGCCGTCGCACATCACGATGAAGCTCGCTTCCTCGCCCGCGAGGCATTCCTCGATCACGACGCGCGCGCCGGCGTCCCCCAGCCGCTGGCCAATTAGCATGGCGTCGACCGCGGCGCGCGCCTCCTCGACCGTAGCGGCAACCACCACGCCCTTGCCGGCGGCGAGGCCGTCGGCCTTGACCACGATCGGCGCGCCCTGGCGTTCGATGTAGGCGCGGGCCTCGGCGGCGCTCGTGAAAGTGGCGTGGCGCGCCGTGGGAATGGCGTGGCGCACCATGAAGCGCTTGGCGAAGTCCTTCGAGGCTTCGAGCTGCGCCGCGGCGCGCGTCGGCCCGAAGATGCGCAGGCCCGCCTCGCGGAACGCGTCGACGATGCCCTCCGCAAGCGGCGCCTCCGGCCCTACCACGGTGAGCAGGATGCTTTCGCGCTTGGCGAAAGCGACCAGCGACGGAATCGCGCTCAACGGGACGTTTTCGAGCCCGGTCTCGGTTGCGGTGCCGCCGTTGCCCGGCGCGACGTAGACCTTCTGCACGCGCGGGCTCTGGGCGAGCTTCCACGCCAGCGCATGCTCCCTGCCGCCCGCGCCGATGACGAGGAGCTTCAATGCCGGAAGTGGCGCACGCCGGTGAATACCATGGCGATGCCGCGTTCGTCCGCCGCGGCGATGACCTCGTCGTCGCGCATGCTGCCGCCGGGCTGAATCACGGCGGCCGCGCCGGCATCGACCACGACGTCGAGGCCGTCGCGAAACGGGAAGAAGGCGTCCGAGGCGGCCACCGAGCCGGCGAGGGAGAGGTTCGCGTTCTTCGCCTTGACGGCGGCGATGCGGGCACTGTCGACGCGGCTCATCTGGCCGGCGCCGACGCCGACCGTCATGCCTTCGCGGCAGAACACGATGGCGTTGGATTTGACAAATTTGGCGACGCGCCACGCAAACAGCAGGTCGGTCCACTGCGCTTCGCTCGGCGGTGTCTTCGTCACCACGCTGAGCTCGGCACGCTCGATCGGCCGGGTATCCGGGCCCTGCACCAGCAGGCCGCCGCCGACGCGCTTGCAGTCGTAGCGGTTGGCGTCATGCGCGAGCGGCACCTCGAGCACGCGCAGGTTCTGCTTGCCGGCGAGAAATTCGCGCGCCTCGCGCTCGACGCGGGGCGCGATGATCACCTCCGCGAACTGCCGGCCGATGGTCTCGGCCGTGGCGCGGTCGAGCGCGCGATTGAAAGCCAGAATGCCGCCGAAAGCCGACACCGGGTCGGTCTTGAAGGCCTTGTCATAGGCGGCGAGCAGGTTTTCGCCGACCGCAACGCCGCAGGGATTGGCGTGCTTGACGATGACGCACGCCGGCTCGGGAAAGCTCTTCACGCACTCCCAGGCGGCGTCGGCGTCGCCGATGTTGTTGTACGACAGTTCCTTGCCCTGCAGCTGGCGGTAACTGGCAAGACCGCCCGCGACCGGCTTGTCGTCGCGATAGAACGCCGCGGCCTGGTGCGGGTTCTCGCCGTAGCGCATGTCCTGCACCTTGTGGAACTGCAGGTTGAGCACGTCGGGGAATTCGCGCGGCTTGCCTTGGGAATCGAGCGCGAACAGGTAATTGGCGATGGCGCCGTCGTAGGCCGCGGTGTGCGCGAAGACCTTTTTCGCCAGCGCAAAGCGCGTCGCCTCCGAAACCGTGCCCGCGGCGCGCAGTTCGTCCAGCACCCTGCCGTAATCGGCCGGATCCACCACCACGATGACGCCGGTGTAATTCTTCGCCGCGCCGCGCAGCATCGCCGGGCCGCCGATGTCGATGTTCTCGATGGCATCCCCGAGGCGGCAATCGGGGTCGGCGACGGTCGCCTGGAACGGGTAGAGATTGACCACGATCAGGTCGATCGGCGCGATGCCGGCTTCGCGGATGGCCGCCATGTGCGCGGGCGAATCGCGCCGCGCGAGCAGGCCGCCGTGGATCCGCGGGTGCAGCGTCTTGACGCGCCCGTCGAGCATTTCCGGCAGGCCGGTGTGCGCCGAGACTTCAGTCACGCGCACGCCTTCCTTGTCGAGCAGCTTGGCGGTGCCGCCGGTGGACAGGATCGAGAACCCCAGCGCCGCCAGAGCGCGCGCCAGCTCGACGATGCCCGCCTTGTCGGAGACGCTGAGCAGCGCGAGGCGCGCAGCGTTCACCGGATGCGGTGCTGCCGCATTTTCTTGCGCAGCGTATTGCGGTCGATGCCGAGCATCGCGGCGGCGAGCGTCTGATTGCCGTCCGCCTTGCCGAGCACGGTCTCGATCATCGGCTTTTCCACGTTCTTCATCACCATGTCGTAGATCGCGGTCGGTTTCTCGCCCTCGAGGTCGCGGAAATAGCGCTCGAGCGCGCGCCGCACCGCGCCGCCGAGATCGTTGCCGCGGCTCACGCCGCCCTCGCGTCGGCGCCGCTGCGGGCGTCGTTCGCGGCTTGCGCCAGCCGCTCGAAAAAGCCGTGCACCGCGTCGAGCTGCGCGGCCGCGTTCTCGATGCGGTTGACTTCACGGCGGAACGCCTCGCCGCCCGGCAGCGCGCGCAGATACCATCCGATATGCTTGCGCGCGACGCGCACGCCCTGCGGCTCGCCATAGAGCGCATGGAGCGCCTGCAGATGCTCGAGCACCACGGCGCGCACTTCCGCCAGCCCGGGCGGCGCAAGACCGGCCCCGGTGGCGAGCTCATGCTCGATTTCGCGGAAGATCCAGGGTCGGCCGTGCGCCGCGCGGCCGACCATGATGCCGTCGGCGCCCGTGCGCTCCAGCACGCGCCGCGCGTCTTCGGCCGATGCGATCTCGCCATTGGCAATCACCGGGATGCGCACCGCGGCCTTGGCCGCGGCGATGCTGTCGTATTCCACGGCGCCGGTGAAACCGCAGGCGCGCGTGCGCCCGTGGATCGCCAGCAGCTGCACGCCCGCGCTTTCCGCGATACGCGCCAGGCGCGGCGCGTTGCGCCGCGCCGGGTCGGGACCGGTGCGCATCTTGAGCGTCACCGGGACACTCACCGCCGCCACCACGCGCTCGAGAATGCGCGCTACCAGCGCCTCGTCCTCGAGCAGCGCCGAGCCGGCGGCGACCTGGCAGACCTTCTTCGCCGGACAGCCCATGTTGATGTCGATGATCTGCGCGCCCTGATCGACGTTGTAGCGTGCCGCTTCGGCCATCTGCGCCGGATCGGCGCCGAGGATCTGCACCGCCACCGGCGCCGGTTCGCCCTCGTGCTCGAGGCGCAGCCTGGACTTGCGCGTGCTGCGCAGCTCGGCGCGCGCCGACACCATTTCGGAGACCGCGAGGCCGGCGCCGAAGCGCCGGCACAGGGTGCGGAACGGGCGATCGGTCACGCCTGCCATCGGGGCAACGAACAGGCCGTTGCGCAGGATGTGCGCGCCGAGACGCATGTCTGCCGGAGTCGCGGGACGGTTGAGC
>SCUH01000327.1 GCA_004298295.1 Betaproteobacteria bacterium
CTCTCGCCTCCGGCCCCCGGCCGGAGGCGAGACACACGAACGCATCGTTCGTCGAAGTGTCCCCATCCACCGTGATGGCGTTGAACGATGCAGCCGCAGCCTGTCTCGTCAACCGCTGCAGCACCCCCTTGCCGACTTTCGCATCGGTCGCGATGAACCCCAGCAGGGTCGCCATGTCCGGGCAAATCATCCCGGAGCCCTTGGCAATCCCGGTGACGACCGCCTCGCCGGAGGAAAGCCTGATTTTGCGCGACGCAGCTTTCGCCACCGTGTCGGTCGTCATGATCGCCTCGGCCGCCGCCACCCAGTTGTCCGCGCGCAGATCCGCGAGCGCCTGCGGCAGTCCGGCCACGATGCGCTCCACGGGCAGCGGCTCCATGATCACGCCGGTCGAAAACGGCAGCACCTGCTCCCGCCGGCAGCCGATCCTGTCCGCGAGCGAAGCGCAGACACGCAAAGCCCGCTGCAGCCCGTCTTTCCCGGTACCGGCATTGGCATTGCCCGTGTTCACCACCAGCGCACGCACTTCTGCCGCGAGGTGCTTCCTCGCCAGCACCACCGGCGCGGCGCAGAAACGATTCCGGGTGAACACCCCGGCGACCGTCGTGCCCGGGGCGAGGCGCACCACCAGCAGGTCCCGGCGCTGCGGTTTCTTCACCCCGGCCATGGCCACGCCCAGCTCGACACCCGGGACCGGGTGGAGCTGCGCCGGAACCGGTGGCGCAAGATTGACCGCCATCAGCTCAGCTTGCCGTGGCAGTGCTTGTACTTCTTCCCGGAGCCGCAGGGGCAGGGATCGTTGCGCCCGACCTTGGCCGAAGCGCGCACCGCGGGCTGCGGCTTCTTCGGCTCCGCCGCCTCGACGAGCGCCTCCTCGTAGTCGGCGTGCTGCAGCCGCACGTTCTCGACGTGCTGCTCGACGTCGGCCTGCGGCACTTCCTCGGTGGCGCGGATCTCGACCGCCACCAGGGTGCGCGTCACCTCGAGCTTGACCGCCTCCAGCATGACGCCGAACAGCTCGAAAGCCTCGCGCTTGTATTCCTGTTTCGGGTTTTTCTGCGCGTAGCCGCGCAGGTGGATGCCCTGCCGCAGGTGATCGAGCGCCGCGAGGTGCTCGCGCCAGTGGCCGTCGAGGATCTGCAGCATCACATAGCGCTCGTACTGGTGGAACGAGGCCTCGGCGCCGGCCGGGACCTTGGCGGCATAGGTCTCGTGCGCGCGCGCGATGACGCGCTCGAGCAGCGCCTCGTCGCCCAGGTCGGGTTCGGTATCGAGCCAGGCGCGCAGCGGCAGCTCGTAGCCGAGTTCCGCCTTGAGCGCAGTCTCGAGGCCGGCGATGTTCCATTGTTCCTCGACGCTCTCCTCCGGCACGTACTGGCGAAACAGGTCGGTGAGCACGCCGGCGCGCAGGTCGGCGATGCGCAGCGACACGTCCTCCGACTCGAGCAGCTCGTTGCGGAGCGCGTAGATCGTCTTGCGCTGGTCGTTGGAGACGTCGTCGTATTCCAGCAGCTGCTTGCGGATGTCGAAGTTGCGCGCCTCGACCTTGCGCTGCGCGCTCTCCAGCGAGCGCGTCACCATGCGGTGCTCGATCGCCTCGCCCTCGGGCATCTTGAGCATCACCATGATGCGGTTGATGCGCTCGCCGGCGAAGATGCGCAGCAGCGGATCTTCGAGCGACAGGTAGAAACGGGACGAACCCGGGTCGCCCTGGCGCCCGGAGCGCCCGCGCAGCTGGTTGTCGACGCGGCGCGACTCGTGGCGCTCGGTGCCCACGATATGCAGACCGCCGGCCTTGATCACGTGATCGTGCAGCTGCTGCCATTCGCCGCGCAGCTTCTCGACCCGCAGCCGCTTGTCTTCGAGGGCGATATCCGCCGCGGCTTCGACATGCTCGCATTGCTTCTCGACGTTGCCGCCCAGCACGATGTCGGTGCCGCGGCCCGCCATGTTGGTGGCGATGGTGACCATTTTCGGTCGCCCCGCCTGCGCCACGATCTCCGCTTCGCGCGCGTGCTGTTTCGCATTCAGCACCTGGTGCGGCAGCTTTTCCTGCTGCAGCATGGCGGCGAGCAGCTCCGAATTCTCGATCGAGGTGGTGCCCACCAGCACCGGCTGGCCGCGCGTGTAGCAGTCGCGGATGTCGTCGATGATCGCCTTGTGCTTTTCCTTGGTGGTGCGGTAGACCTGGTCCTGGCGATCCTCGCGGATCATCGGCATGTGCGTCGGGATGACCACCGTCTCCAGGCCGTAGATCTCCTGGAATTCGTAGGCCTCGGTGTCCGCGGTGCCCGTCATGCCCGCGAGCTTGCGGTACATGCGGAAGTAGTTCTGGAAGGTGATCGACGCCAGGGTCTGGTTCTCGTTCTGGATCGCGACGCCTTCCTTCGCTTCGACCGCCTGGTGCAGCCCGTCGGACCAGCGCCGGCCGTGCATCAGGCGACCGGTGAACTCGTCGACGATGCACACCTCGCCGTCCTGCACCACGTAGTGCTGGTCGCGATGGAACAGGTGGTGGGCGCGCAGCGCCGCGTACAGATGGTGCACCAGGTTGATGTAGGCCGGCTCGTAGAGGCTCGCGCCGGCCGGCAGCATGCCGATGCGCGCCAGGATCTCCTCCGCCTTGGCGTGCCCCGACTCGGACAGCAGGATCTGGTGGTTTTTCTCGTCCACCCAGAAATCGCCCGGCGCCTTCTCGTCGGCCTGGCGCGTAAGCAGCGGCGGCACCTGGTTCATGCGTTGGTACACTTCGGTGCGGTCCTCGGCCTGCCCGGAAATGATGAGCGGCGTGCGCGCCTCGTCGATCAGGATCGAGTCGACCTCGTCGACGATGGCATAGTGCAGGCCGCGCTGATAGCGCTCCTCGACCCGCATGGCCATGTTGTCGCGCAGGTAGTCGAAGCCGAATTCGTTGTTGGTGCCGTAGGTGATGTCGGTAGCGTACGCCGCGCGCTTCTCGTCGGCGTCCATCTGCGGCACGTTGACGCCGACCGTCAGGCCGAGGAAGCCGTAGATCTTGCCCATCCACTCCGCGTCGCGCCGCGCCAGGTAGTCGTTGACGGTAACGATGTGCACGCCCTTGCCGGTGAGCGCGTTGAGGTACGCGGGCAGGGTGGCGACCAGCGTCTTGCCCTCGCCGGTGCGCATTTCGGCGATCTTGCCGTAGTGCAGCACCATGCCGCCGATGAGCTGGACGTCGAAGTGGCGCATCCGGAGCGTGCGCTTGCCGGTTTCGCGCACCACCGCGAAGGCTTCCGGCAGGATCTCGTCGAGCGCCTCGCGCTCGGCCTCCGCCGCCAGCTCCGCCGGGACGTCCGCAATCCTCTGCGCGAAGCGCTGCTTCAGTTCGCCCGTCTTGGCGCGCAGCTGCTCGTCACTCAGCTTCGAGATCGCGGGCTCGAGCGCGTTGATGCGCGCGACCGTACGCGAATATTGCTTGAGCAGCCTGTCGTTGCGGCTGCCGAAGATCTTGGTGAGTACGTTCGCCATCATGAAGACGGGGGCGCGGGCGTTCTAACCCCCGGAAAATAAAAATTTTATCACGCCGAAGCCGGCCGCTTCGGCGGTGCGCTAGCGGGCGCTGGCGAGGGCTCTGCCGCGCGCGCCGGGACGCTGCGGATCGGCGGCAAGCAGGAAGCGCGACGGATTCTGCGGCGCACCCCGGAAGCGGACCTCGAAGTGCAGGTGCGGGCCCGTCGAGCGACCGGTGTTGCCGGTTTCCCCGATGGGACGCCCGCGCTGCACCACGGCGCCCTCGCTCACCAGGATCTTCGACAGGTGCGCGTAGCGCGTCACCAGGTCGTTGCCATGGTCGATATCGACGACATTGCCATATTGCGGGTGAAAGCCCGCGAACTGCACCACGCCTCCCGCGGCTGCGGCCACCGGCGTGCCGGGATCGGTGATGAAATCGACGCCCTCATGCATCGCGCGCTGCCCGGTAAAGGGGTCGATGCGCCAGCCGAAGCCCGAGGCGTTGAAGGGAGCGCTCACCGGCATCATGGTCGGCAGGGCTTTTTTCTTCACCGTCTGCTCGAACAGCTGGGCCTCGAACACGCCGAGCATGTCGGTGCGCTGCTCCATTTCTCGCGATAGCGTCGTCAGCCGGCTGCTGAATTCGGCGAGCGACAGGTCCTGCGGCGGCGCTGAACTGGCCTGCGCGCCGCCCAGCCCCGGCACCTCGGCGAAGCGGAACTCCTGCGGGCGGATGCCGGTGAGCGTGGAAAGCCGCTCGCCCAGCGCGTCCAGGCGCGTCAGCTGCGCCTGCATCTCGCCCAGCTTGACCGCCATTGCGCTCAAGTTCTGCTGCACGAATTCGCGCGCGCGCTCGGTTTCGTTCTTCTGCGCCGCGACCGCGAGTTGATGGATCACCGGCAGCTTGAACTCTGTCGCCAGCCGCAGCGTAAGCCAATAGAGCGCGGCGGTAAGGCCAACGAGCAGCCCGAGCGCCAGCCCGATCGAGACGACCAGATGGCGCGTTGAAAGCGCCAGCGTCTTCGCCTTTGCCAGGCGGTGAGAGATCAAGATAATCTGCACCCTGCACTCCTCCTGCACACCCTGCCCCCGTGCCCCCATCGGAAATCGACCGCCTGCTTGCGAACGACCGGGAGCTTCAGCCGGTCGTCGCCAAGTTGCGGGAAATACGTGCCCTATCAGGGCATTGCAGCGATTTCCTGCCGCCTGAACTGGCCCGCGCGGTGCGCGCATCGAATCTGCGGGACGGGCGGCTCATATTGCTCGCCGCGAACGCTGCCGCGGCGGCCAAACTCCGGCTGCTGGCTCCGTCGTTGTCGGATTTCTTGTCGCAGCGCGGGGCGAAGGTTAATTCAGTTTCGGTGAGGGTGCAACCGCGCGCGGTCAACAAAAACGCGCCGGCGGCGCGGCTTCCGCGCCTCCTGCCGGAAGCCGGTTTCTCCGCGTTATCAGCGCTTTACGAAAGTCTTGGCGAGTCATCGGCCAAGCGCGCCCTGAAGGCGATGCTGGAGCGCGACAGCCGCGGCCGCCGGCTCCGCCTCAGGCGAGCTGGCTGACGAGCCGCGCCACGCCGATCGGGGCTTCTTCGACGCGCTCGAAGGTAACGATCTCGGTGGCCCCCGGGTCGCTCTGCAGCACCCGCAGCAGCCGGTTATTGAGCGCATGGCCCGATTTGTGCGCGGAAAACGCGGCCAGCAGCGGCTTGCCGAGCAGGTAGAGATCGCCCACGGCATCGAGCAGCTTGTGGCGGATGAACTCGTCGGCGAAGCGCAGGCCCTCGGCGTTCAGCACGCGGTATTCGTCCAGCACGACGGCGTTGTCGAGGCCGCCGCCCAGCGCCAGCCCGCTCTCGCGCAGCTCCTCGACGTCGTGCATGAAGCCGTAGGTGCGCGCGCGCGCGACTTCCTTCAGGTACGAAGTCTCGGCGAAGTCCACCGTGAGCGCGGTGGCGGATCTTTCGATGACCGGATGGTCGTAGGCGATCGAGAACGAAAGCCTGAAGCCGTCGTGCGGCTCGAGCCGGGCAGACTTCTCGCCGTCGCGCACTTCGACCCGCCGCGTGACGCGCAGAAAGCGCTTCGGCGCCGACTGCGACGCGATGCCCGCCTGCTGCAGCAGCAGCGCGAAGGGTGCGGCGCTGCCATCCATGATCGGTACTTCCGGTCCGTCCAGATCGACGTGCACGTTGTCCACGCCCAGCCCGGCGAGGGCCGACATCAGGTGTTCGACCGTGTACACCTTGACCCCGTCCTGCACCAGGCACGAGCACAGCCGCGTCTCGCCGACGAGGTCGGCACGCGCCGGGATGTCGACCGGCACAGCCAGATCGATGCGCCGGAACACGATCCCGGTGTCCGGTTGCGCCGGTCGCAGCGTCATCGCGACCTTGCGGCCGGTGTGCAGCCCGACGCCCGTGGCGCGGATCAGCGACTTGAGGGTTCTCTGGCGCAGCATGCAGTGATCATTCTAGCAATACGCCGCAAGCCGGCGCCCCCCAGGCAAGGAGGGAGCGCCGGCCCGCGCGGCTGTTCGACAGCCCTAGTCCGCCTGCTTCCTGAGGAACGCGGGTATGTCGTACTTGTCGACTCCGCTGTTGGCCAGCGCCTCGACCTGCGCCGCGCGGTCGCGGCGGCGGAACACGGCCGGCGTATCGACGCCCGCGCCGAGTTCGAGCGGCGCGCCCGCCATGGTCATCGCCTGGTTGTCGGTTCCGGTCTTCTGGGATACCACGAGTTGCGGCTTGCCCTGGCGGGCCCCCAGCGGCGCGCCAAGCCCGGTGGCGATGACCGTCACGCGCAACTGGTCATCGAGCGTGTCGTCGCTCGCGCCGCCGTAGATGATGGTGGCGTCGTCTGCGGCGTAGGCGCGGATCGTGTTCATCACCTCGCGGGTCTCGCGCAGCTTCAGGGTTTCGCTCGAGGCCGTGATGTTGACCAGCACGCCGCGCGCGCCGGCGAGGTTCACGCCCTCGAGCAGCGGGCAGGCGATCGCCTGCTCGGCGGCAACGCGCGCGCGGTCGATGCCGCTCGCGCTCGCCGATCCCATCATCGCCATGCCCTGCTCCGACATCACCGTACGTACGTCCTGGAAATCGACGTTGACGTCGCCCGGGTTGTGGATCACTTCGACGATGCCGGCGACCGCGCCGTTCAGGACGTCGTCGGCCGCCTTGAAGGCTTCCTTCTGCGTGACGTCGTCGCCGAGGATTTCCTCCAGCTTGTCGTTGAGGATGACGATGAGCGAATCGGTATGCGGCGCGAGCGCCTCGATGCCGGCCTCGGCGATCTTGAGCCGCTTCGAGCCCTCCCAGGCGAACGGCTTGGTGACCACGGCCACGGTAAGGATGCCGAGCGAACGCGCGATCTCCGCGATCACCGGCCCGGCACCGGTGCCGGTGCCGCCGCCCATGCCCGCCGTGATGAACACCATGTGCGCGCCCGCGATCGCCTCCTCGAGGCGCTCGCGCTCGGCGAGCGCCACGGCTTTCGCCTCCTCGGGCCGCGCGCCGGCGCCCAGGCCGCTCGAGCCGAGCTGGATCTGGTTGCGCGCCTGGTTGCGCGCCAGCACCTGGCCGTCGGTATTGACGGCGATGAACTCCACCTTCTCGACGCCCTTCTCGATCATGTGGTTGACGGCATTGCCGCCCGCGCCGCCGACGCCGAT
>SCUH01000328.1 GCA_004298295.1 Betaproteobacteria bacterium
GACCGCCGCGAGCGTTGCGCTCGGGTTCATCGGCTTCATGAACGCTGCGCTCGGCTTGCGCTTCTTGCCTGCTGCCTTCTTCGCCTTCTTTTTCGCCATCGCTTCTCTCCTGTGAACGATTAGGGAACTGACGGATCCGCAAATTCCTCCCGCCATCTGCAGCGGTGCCCGAAAGATGCCGAATCCAGAGGGAAGTGTCAATGTTTTTCGAGGGCAGAACGTGGCTTGACGGCAGCCGCGTGGCCGCCGCGCCCGTCGCTCAGCCGCCTGCGGCATCGATCCAGGCGGCGAGACCCTGCGCGTTCAGTTCGATGTCGAGCGCGAGCAAAGCGAGCATTTCCTCCTCGGGCAGACGCCAGCCCTGCCGAGCGCGTTCCGCGAGCACGATCTGCGCGACGCCGTCCTTCAGCCGCTGCAGCCGCTCGGCGCCGCGCGCGCCATGGCGCCGCCCGAGCTCGGCGTGGGCGTCGATCAGCCGGTGCAGGTCCGCGGCGAGCCGCGCCACCTCCCGCACCGGTCCGAAATGCGCGACGTAGACCGCCTCCGGCCCGAGCGCGACGACGCGATCGACGGAACGATGCAGCGCCGGCGGATCGAACTGCGAGGGACTGGTGGTGGGAAGCACGAACTGCCGGCCCTCGAGGTCGAGCTCCCGGTACGACAGACCGAAGGTGTCTCCCACGAACAGGTGGCCGCTGGCCGAATCGTGCACCGCCACGTGGTGGCGCGCGTGGCCGGGCGTGTCGAAGAACAGGAACTCCCGGTCGCGCCAGCGCAGCCGCGTGCCCTCGGGCGTCTCGATGACACGCGCGGCAGGCGCCGGCAGCACCTCGCCGTAGGTCCTGCGGGTCGCCGCCTCGCCGTAGATGGCCACCGTGGCCGCCGTCAGCCGGCTCGGGTCGATCATGTGGCGCGCGCCGCGGGGATGCACCGTCAGCAGCGCGTTCGGACAACGGGCGAGCAACTGCCCTGCGCCGCCCGCGTGGTCCAGGTGAACGTGCGTCAGGATCACGTAATCGACCCCCTCGGGCGGCACACCCTTCGCCGCGAGCGCCGCCAGCACGCGCGGCACCGCCGGCGCTGTCGCCGTGTCGATGATCACCGCGCGGCCATCCTCGACCACGACGTGCACCGAAGTCTGCATTGCGCGGTCGTACACGGCGTCGACCGTGCTGACGCCGTACGCGTGGTCAAAGACGGCCTGCATCGCCGGATTATAGAATCCGCTCCATGAGCATCGCCGACCTGCGGCAGGAATACATGCTGGCCGGCCTCTCCGAGGCCGAAGCACAGCGCGACCCGATGGCGCAGTTCGAGCGCTGGTTCCGGGACGCGCTCGACGCCGGGGTGCCTCTGGCGAACGCGATGACGCTTGCCACGGTCACTGCGGAAGGCGCACCGGATGCCCGCGTCGTGCTGCTCAAGGGCGTCGAGTCCGGCGGGTTCGTGTTCTACACCAACTACGCCAGCCGCAAGGGTCTGCAACTGGCGCAGCAGCCGGCCGCCTGCCTGGTGTTCCTGTGGACGCTGCTCGAGCGTCAGGTGCGCATCGAGGGCGTGACCGAAAAGGTGCCGGTGACCGATTCCGACGCCTATTTTCGGTCCCGCCCGCTCGGCAGCCGCCTTTCGGCGTGGGCCTCGCCGCAGAGCGAGCCGGTGGCCGACCGCGAGACGCTCGAGCGCGCGCTGGCCGAAATGGAAAGCCGCTACGGCACCGAGCCGCCGCGGCCGCCGCATTGGGGCGGCTACCGGCTCACGCCCCACGCGATCGAGTTCTGGCAGGGACGCGAGAACCGGCTGCACGATCGCCTGCTCTACCGGCGCCGCAACGGCGGCTGGACGATTGAACGACTCGCTCCCTGAGGAAGTGCTGGGGTTCCTGCGCCGGCGTGCACTCGCCGCGCCCGACGAAGTGCCGGCCGCGCAGACGCTGGCAGGCGGCGTTTCCTCCGATATCTGGCGCGTGGACCTGCGCAGCGGCCCGGTGTGCGTGAAACGCGCGCTGCCGCGACTGCGCGTGGCGCAGCTCTGGGAGGCGCCGGTCGAACGCAACGCCTTCGAGCGGCGCTGGATGGAGACTGCCGTGCAGGCGGTCCCGGGCATCGCGCCGCGAGTGCTGGCGCATGACGATGCCGGTTTCTTCGCCATGGAGTACCTCGACGGCACGCGTTACCGGCTGTGGAAGGAGGAACTGCACGCCGGGCGGGCGGATCCGGAGACGGCTCGCGCGGTCGGCCAGCGGCTGGTGCGGGTCCACGCCGCCACCGCACGGCGCGAGGACATCGCGCGAGTCTTCGCGACCGACAACAGTTTCCACGCCATTCGTCTGGAACCGTATCTGCTCGCGAGCGCGCGGGCGCACCCGGAGCTCGCGCCGGCGCTGCGTGCGCTCGCCGAGCGCACGGCTCGGACGCGGCTCGCGCTGGTGCACGGCGACGTCAGCCCCAAGAACATCCTCATCGGCCCGTCCGGACCCGTGTTCCTCGACGCCGAATGCGCCTGGTACGGCGATCCCGCGTTCGATCTCGCCTTCGTCCTGAACCATCTGCTGCTCAAGTGTCTCTGGACACCCCGAGCCGCGGCCGCCTTTCTGGCCTGTTTCGATGCGCTCGCCGGGGACTATCTGCGCGGCGTAAGCTGGGAGGCCAGGGCGGTGCTCGAGTCGCGCGCGGCGTCGCTGCTTCCCGGATTGCTGCTCGCGCGCGTCGACGGCAAGTCGCCGGTCGAATATCTCCAGGCCGATTCCGACAAGGAGCGCGTCCGACGGGTCGCCCGGGAACTGCTGCTCGCGCCGCCCGCGCGGCTCGACCAAGTGCGAAGCACATGGCAACGATCGTAGAGGTGCGCGGGCGCCGGGTCTGGGACTCGCGCGGCCAGGCGACCGTCGAAGCGGAAGTCGTGCTCGCGGGCGGCGCGCGCGGGCGCGCCATCGCACCGGCCGGCGCCTCGACCGGCTCGGGCGAAGCGAAGGCGATCGACGCGCGGCAGGCGGCACACCATGCAAGCACCGAGATCGCGACCGCGCTCGTTGGCCAGGAGGCCGAACAGGACGCGATCGACCGCCGCCTGATCGAACTCGACGGCACTCCCGACAAGCGCCGTTTGGGCGCCAACGCGATCGTCGCGGTATCGCTCGCCTGCGCACAGGCCGCGGCGGCCGCGGCCGGGGTCCCGCTCTGGAGGCATCTCGCGGGCGAGCGCCGTGTCGCCCTGCCGGTGCCGCAGATCCAGATCTACGGCGGCGGCGCGCATGCGCGCGGACAGGTCGACATCCAGGACTATCTGCTCGTTTGCACGGGCGCCGGCAGCTTCGGCGAGGCGCTGGATTGGACCGCCGAGGTCTACCGCGCCGCCGGCGCGCGGCTGGCGCGGCGCGGCGCCCTGCGGGGCGTTGCCGATGAGGGGGGTTACTGGCCGTCGTTCAAGTCGAACGAGGAAGGACTGGTCGAACTGGTGGCCGCGATCGAGGATGCCGGCCTCAGGGCCGGTGCCGACGCCGGCATCGCGCTCGATATCGCGGCGACGCAGCTTTACCGGAACGAGCGCTATCATCTGGCGCTGGAACACCGCTCGCTCGGCGCCGAGCAGCTGCAGGCGATGCTGCTGCGCTGGCTCGAGCGCTACCCCATCGTCTCCATCGAGGACCCGTTCGCCGAGCACGATGCCGAGGCGATGCGTTCCTTCACGCGCGCCGCCGGCGCGCGCGTGCAGATCGTGGGCGACGATTTTTTCGTCACGGACGCGAAGCGCGTGGCTGCGGCCGCGGGCGCCTGCAACGCGGTGCTGCTCAAGCCGAACCAGGTCGGCACCGTGTCGGAAACCCTGGCCTGCTGGCAGGCGGCGCGCGCCGCGGGTTACGGCGGCATCGTGTCGGCGCGCTCGGGGGAAACGGAAGACGTCTCCATCGTCCACCTCGCCGTAGGCTGGGGCGTGCCGCAGCTCAAGGTGGGCAGCTTCTCGCGCTCGGAGCGCATGGCGAAGTGGAACGAGGGGTTGCGCATCGAGGAGAGCCTCGGCAGCGATGCGCTGCCCTATCCCGCGCGCCGGCTGTTCACTCGAGGGGCCTGAGCCCGTCGGCCGCGAGCCGGTAGCGCCGATCGCATCCCGCGGCAGCGGCCTGCGAGTGGGTCACGAGCAGCCCGGCCGCGCCGCGACTCTTGACCTGCGCGCGCAGCAGTTCCAGCACCTGGGCGGCGTTCTCCGGATCCAGATTGCCGGTCGGCTCATCGGCCAGCACCAGTTTCGGGTCGCCCACCAGTGCGCGCGCGATCGCCACGCGCTGCAATTCGCCGCCCGAGAGCTCGCGTGGCAGGCTCGCTTCGCGCCCCGCAAGGCCGACCGCAGCGACCATTGCCGCGGCGCGCCCATCGATTTCGCCCTGCGCCACACCGCGCAGCAGCAGCGGCAGGCCGATGTTCTGCACCACACTGAGGTGCGGCAGGATATGGAACGCCTGGAACACGAAACCGAATCTTCCGCGCCGCAATCGCGTCGCGGCGTCGTCATCGAGCCGCGTGATCTCGATCCCCTCGAATTCGATGCGGCCGGAATCGACCGGCTCCAGCCCGGCGATCGCGTGCAGCAGGGTGGACTTGCCGATGCCCGATTCGCCGACGATCGCGACGTACTCGCCGGCGGCGACCTCGAGCGACACCGCGCTGAAGACGTGCCTCGCGCCGAAACGTTTCGTGACGCCGGTCAGGCGCAGCACTAGACGCCGAGATACCTGTGGTGGATCTCGGGCTTCGCGCGCAGGTCGGCGGCCTCGCCCTCGTACACCACCTCGCCCTTCACCAGGATCAGGTTGCGGTCGGTGATGGCGTTCACCGCGGCGAAGTTCTTGTCGACGATGACCGTGGCGATGCCCGAGGCGCGCACCGTGCGCACGATGCTCCAGATCTCGCGCGCGATTTTCGGCGCCAGACCCTCGGTCGCTTCGTCGAGGATCAGCAGGTCCGGATTGGTCATCAGCGCGCGGCCGATGGTGAGCATCTGCTGCTCGCCGCCCGAGAGCTGGCCCCCGGCGTGCCGGATGCGCTCCGCGAGCCGCGGAAAGGTCGCGAGCACCCGTTCCTGGGTCCAGTCGCGCCGACCGTCGCTGCCGGCGCGCGCCGCCATCACCAGGTTCTCCCGCACCGAGAGGTTGGGAAAGATGCCGCGCCCTTCCGGCACGTAGGCGATCCCCATGCGCGCGATGCGGTGCGCCGGCTCCCGCGTGGCGTCGCGTCCGCGGATCAGCACCCTGCCCTCGCGCGCGCGCACCAGCCCGATGATGGTCCGCAGCAGCGTGGTCTTGCCCATGCCGTTGCGGCCCATCAGGCCGATCGACTCGGCGCGCCCGATCCGCAGACCGACGCCCTGCAGGACATGGCTCGAGCCATAGTAGGTGTGCAGCCCGGTCGCCTCGACGAGCAGCTCACTCACCGTCTTCGCTCCCGAGATAGGCTTCCTGGACCTCGCGATTGGCGCGGATCGCCTCCGGCGTGCCGCTCGCCAGCACGGCGCCGTTGACCATCACGGTCAGAACGCTCGCCAGCGCGAACACCGCGTCCATGTCATGCTCGACCAGCAGCATGGCGTGCCCGGGCGCGAGTTTCTTCAGCAGCTCGACCATGCGCGCCGACTCTTCCGCCCCCATGCCGGCGAGCGGCTCATCGAGCAGCAGCAGCTTCGGCCGCGTCGCCAGGGTCATCGCCACCTCGAGCTGCCGGCGCTCGCCGTGCGACAGCGCGGTGGCGGGCACCTGCTCGCGCCCGCACAGCTCGGCCAGCTCGACGGCGCGCGCCGCCGCAGCGTTCACCTCGCGGTAGCGTACGGCAGGCTTGAGGAAACGCATCGAGCTCGGCAGCCGCGACTGTGCCGCGAGCCGGCAGTTCTCGAACACGGTGAAGCGCATGAAGATGTTGGTGCGCTGGTAGCTGCGGCCGACGCCGAGCTGCGAAATGCTGTGGGACGGCAGGCCGGTGACGTCGCGCCCGAAAAGCTCGACCCGCCCCGAGCTCGGCGCCAGGTCGCCCGAGAGCAGGTTGATCAGCGTGGTCTTGCCGGCGCCGTTGGGGCCGATGACCGCGTGCAGCTCGCCCACGCGGCACTCCAGCGCCACGTCGTTCACCGCGGTCAGGCCGCCGAAGTCCTTGCGCAGCGCCGCCGTCCTGAGCGCGGGTTCAGTCACGGCGCCAGCTCTCGAACAATTGCGCCAGGCCGCGCGGCAGCAGCAGCACCGAGAGCACGATGAAGCCGCCGAGCAGCAGCTGCCAGTGCTTGGTCCAGCCCTGGAACAGCAGCTCAAGCACCTTGAGCGCGGCCGCGCCCAGGATCGGGCCGGAGGGCGTGCCCATGCCGCCGAGGATCACCATCATGAGCAGCTGCCCCGACTGGTGCCACGACAGCATTTCGGGATTCACCAGCCCATCGTGCGCCGCGACCAGCCAGCCCGCGAGACCGGCGAGCGCCCCCGCGAGGACAAAGCACACCAGCTTGTAGCGGAAGGTGGCGAAACCGAGCATGCGCATGCGGTGCTCGTTTTCCTTGATCCCCGAGATCACGCGCCCGAAGGGCGAGGCGAGCAGCACGCGCAGCGAAAAATACACCAGCACCATCATCGCCAGCGCCACGTAGTAGAAGTGACTGGGCTTCTCCAGGTCGAACGGACTCCAGCCCGCGATCTCGAGCACCGGCCGCACGTAGATGTACTTGCCGTCCGAGCCGCCCAGGTGGCTAGAGTCGTGCACGTAGAAGTAAGTCATCTGGCCGAAGGCCAGCGTCACCATGATGAAGTAGATGCCGCTGGTGCGCAGCACGAAGAACCCGACCACCAGCGCGGCCAGCGCGGCGATGCCGAGCGACGCGCCGAGACTGGTCCAGAACCCGGCGGCCTGATATTCGGGCGTCAGCAGCATCAGCGCGTAGGCCGCGACCCCGAAAAACAGCGCGTGTCCCAGGCTCACCAGCCCGGTGTAGCCGACCAGCAGGTCGAGGCTCATGGCAAAGATCGCCATGATCATGACCTTGGTGATGAACTGGAGGTAGAACTTCTCGCCGACGAGCGGGAACGCGACCAGCGCGACGAGGCCGGCCAGGAGCACAACCTGCAGGGCGCGGGGCTGGCGTTCCATCTCAGGCCTTGCCAAAGATGCCCTGCGGGCGCCAGAGCAGGATGGCCGCCATCAGCAGGTAGACCACCATGCCCGCGATCTGCGGCAGCAGCACCTTGCCGAAGGTGTCGGCGAAGCCGATCGCCAGCGCCGCGACCAGCGCGCCCTTCACCGAGCCGATGCCGCCGATCACGACCACCACGAAGGAGACGATCAGCACCTGGTTGCCCATGCCCGGAAACACCGAAGACACCGGCGAGCCGAGCATGCCGGCGAAGGCCGCCAGCGCCACGCCGAGCGCGAACACCACGCGGTAGAGCAGGCCGATGTTGATGCCGAGCGACTGCACCATCTCGCGGTTGACGCTGCCGGCGCGGATCATCATGCCCAGCCGCGTCATCTGGATCAGCCAGTACATGCCGGCCGCGATCGCGAGGCAGATCGCCGACATCGCCACGCGGTACACCTGGTAGGACAGGTCCTCGGTCAGCGGGATCGAGAAGTCGAGCGCCGCCGGCACCGGCACGCCGTGCACGTCGTCGCCCCACACCAGGCTGCGGGACTCCTCGAAGATCAGGATCAGGCCGTAGGTCAGCAGGACCTGGTAGAGGTGGTCGCGGTCGTAGAGAAACCGCACCACCAGCCACTCCAGCAGCAGGCCGATCAGCACCGCGACCACGACGCCGGCGGCGAGCGCCAGCCAGAAATTGCCGATCAGCCCGGTGAGCGAAAACGCCAGGTACGCGCCGATCATGTAAAAGCTGCCGTGCGCGAGGTTGATGATCCCCATGATGCCGAAGATCAGCGTCAGGCCG
>SCUH01000329.1 GCA_004298295.1 Betaproteobacteria bacterium
GTTGCGGTGCAGGTTCTGCATGTCCGGACCGTGGCGCGGACCGCCCATGCCTTCGTTCGGGTCGACCCCCGGCGGCGACTCGATCTTGATCACGTCGGCGCCGAAATCCGCGAATTGCCGGACGCAGGTCGGTCCGGCGCGCACGCGCGAGAAATCGAGGATGCGGAACCGGGACAGAGCGCTCGAGGCGCTGATTCGGGACACGGCGATCCGGCTAGCCGAGGTGCTGGCGGAAGAACGCCAGCGTGCGCTCCCGCGCGAGCTTCGCCGCCGCGGCATCATAGGAGCCGCGCTGGTCGCAATTGAAGCCGTGGTCCGCGGCGTAGATGTGAACCGCATGGCCGGGGTGCGCGGCGGCGAGCTTCTTCACGCCCGCGAGCGGAATGTGGGCGTCGCGCTCGCCGAAGTGGCACACCACCGGACAGCGCGGCCGAAGCGCGATCTGATCGGTCATGCCGCCGCCGTAGTAGGGCACGGCGCAGGCCAGCCCTTCGAGGCGCGCCGCGGCCATCCAGCAGACGAGGCCGCCCCAGCAGTATCCGACGATGCCGACCTTTCCCGCCGCGGACGCAGCCTTGATTGCCGCTTCCACGTCGCGCAAGGCAGCGTCCATCGCGGTTCTTTCCTTGAATACGCGGCCTGCCTGGATGTCCTCCGGTGTGTAGCCGAGCTCGACCCCGTGCTGCACGCGGTCGAACAGGGCCGGTGCGATCGCCAGGTAGCCGTCCGCCGCGAAACCGTCGGCAACCGAGCGGATGTGACTGTTGACGCCAAAAATTTCCTGCACCACCACGATGCCGCCGCGCGGCTGGCCGGCGGGCTCGGCGCGGTACGCGGCCAAGCGCCAGCTGTCGCCCGCGGTCAGTTCGATGAGGCTTGCCACGCACGCTCCTTTGCGATCAACCTCGGCAGGTAGAATCTTCGCATGAGATTGCAGGCGCAAGAACTGTTTCGGCTGGCAGCCGGCGCGCTCGAGCGCGCCGGGGCACATGGCGCGATGGCGCAGGCCGCGGCGCGCCACCTGGTGGCTGCCGAAGAACAGGGGCTGCCCACGCATGGCCTGTCGCGCGTGCCGTTCTACTGCGCCATGCTGCGCAAGGGGCGTGCCGACGGCACCGCGCACCCGGCGCTCAAGTCGGACTTCGGCGCCGTCTGCCTGATCGACAACGCGGACGGCCTGCCGTACGCGTCCTGCGCCTGGGCGCTCGAGGAGGCGATGGCGCGCGCGCGCCGCAACGGCATCGCCTTCGCCGGCGTCACCAACAGCGCGCACGTCGGCGTGCTCGGCATTCACCTGCAGCCGCTCGCCGCAGCGGGCCTGGTGGGGATCGCGTTCACCAATTCCCCCGCGGCAATTCCGGCCTGGGGCGGGAAGCGGGCGCTGTTCGGCACCAATCCGGTGGCTTTCGCCTTTCCGCGGCGCGGCGCCGATCCGCTCGTCATCGATCTCGCGCTCACCACGGTGGTGCGCGGCAAGATCATGCTCGCGATGCAGCAGGGCGAGCGCATTCCGCAGGGCTGGGCGCTCGATCGCGAGGGCCGGCCGACCACGGATCCGCGCGAGGCGATCGAGCACGGCAGCCTGTTTCCCATCGGCGGCGCCAAGGGCGCGATGCTCGCGCTCGCCTTCGAGCTGCTGTGCGCCGCGCTCACCGGATCCGCGATCGGGCCGGAAGCGGACTCGTTCTTCGCGGAGGAAGGCAACCGGCCGCGCATCGGCCAGGCGTTCCTCGCCATCGATCCGTCTGCGCTGGCCGGATGCGACCGGTATTTCGAGCGCGTCGAGGCGGTGGTGACGGCGATGCTCGGCGATGCCGGCGTGCGACTTCCCGGCGCCAAGCGTTTTGCCGCCGGGCGCCGCGCGGCGCAGGAGGGCATCGAAGTGGCGGACGCTCTCATCGCGCGGATCGAAAAACTGGGGTCAGAGTGACTTTGCGGAGGTGTGCGCGAAATGACGACGACAGATCGGGAAAGCTACTCTGACCCTCATGGGGCCGACCCCAGGTTCAGCGCCGTGATCGCGTTTCCGGCGATGAAAGTCGGCGTCGAGACGCGTGACGCGATGCTGACCGGGATCACGTATCTGCCGCCGCGTACGCCCGTGCTGGCACCGCGGGACCGCCTCGCGGAGCGCGCCGTGCGGCAGCTGGAGCGCTACCGCGACGATCCGGACGCCGCATTCGATCTGCCGCTGGAGCTGCACGGCACGCCGTTTCAGCTCAAGGTCTGGCGCGCGCTCGAACGGATCCCGCGCGGCGAAGTGCGCACCTACGGTGCGCTCGCGAAATGGCTCGGCTCCGCGGCACGCGCGGTGGGGCAGGCCTGCGGCGAAAACCGCCTGCCGGTCGTGATCCCCTGCCACCGGGTCGTGGCCGCAGACGGCATCGGCGGTTTTGCGCATGCTCGCGGCGGCTACCTGCTGGAGGCGAAACGTTGGCTGCTCAGGCACGAGCGCGCGATCTGAGCGCCGCGAACGCGGCGCTGCTCGATGCGTTCTGCGACGCGCTCTGGCTCGAGGACGGCCTGTCGAAGAACACGCTGGAATCGTATCGGCGCGATCTGGCGCAATTGGCGGCGTTCCTGCAGCGGCGCGGCCTCGACGCGGCGAGCGAAAGCGACCTGTTCTCGTTTCTCGCCACGCGCGCCGGCCGCGCCTCGAGCGCGGCGCGCCGGCTCTCCAGCCTGAAGCGGTTCTACCAGTATTGCCTGCGCGAGCGGCGCGTCGCCGCCGATCCGACGCTCAGGCTCGAGCCGCCGAAGCCGGCGCGCCGCTTTCCGAAGAGCCTCTCCGAGGCCGATGTCGAGGCGCTGCTCGCGGCCCCCGACCCGAAGAGCGCGCTCGGGCTGCGCGACCGCGCCATGCTCGAAGTGCTTTACGCCTCCGGATTGCGCGTCTCCGAGCTGGTTGCCCTCAGGACTTTCGCCACGAGCCTCGATGCCGGCGTGGTGCGCATTCTCGGCAAAGGCGCGAAGGAGCGGCTGGTGCCACTCGGCGAGGAGGCGGTCGACTGGGTGCGGCGCTACCTCGAGGAGGCGCGTCCGCGGCTGCTCGCTGGGCGCGCCGCGGATGCGCTCTTTGTCACGGCGCGCGGCGCGGCGATGACGCGCCAGGCGTTCTGGCACAACATCAAGCGCTACGGCGCGCGCGCCATCCCGGGCAAGAGCCTGTCGCCGCACGTCATGCGGCACGCTTTCGCCACCCATCTCATCAATCACGGTGCGGATCTGCGCGTGGTGCAGATGCTGCTCGGGCACGCCGACATCTCGACGACTCAGATCTACACCCACGTCGCGCGCGAACGGCTGAAGGCCCTGCATGCCAAGCATCACCCGCGCGGATGAAACGGCCTTCGCACAGCGAAACTCCGGCGACGCAGTTTCTCAAGGCGCACGGCGTCGCCTACAGCGAGCATTTCTACGACTACGTGGAACACGGCGGCACCAGCGTCTCGGCGCAGGCACTGGGCGTTCCCGAACACGCCGTGGTGAAAACGCTGGTGATGGAGGACGAGCAGCGCAAGCCGCTGGTCGTGCTCATGCACGGCGATCGCCAGGTCTCGACCAAGAACCTGGCCCGGCAGGCGGGCTGCAAGCGCATCGAGCCGGCGCCGCCGGAGCACGCGCAACGCCACTCCGGCTACCAGGTCGGCGGCACCTCGCCCTTTGGCACGCGCAAGCGCATGCCGGTGTACCTCGAGCGTTCGATCCTGGAACTGCCGCGCATCTACATCAACGGCGGGCGGCGCGGCTTTCTGGTGGGCATCGCGCCCGGCGAAATCGTCCGCACGCTCGCGCCGCGCGTGGTGGACGTGGCCATCGCCGAATAGCGCTCAGCCCTTGCGCCGCTCGATGGCGACGCCGACCAGCCGGACATTGGCGAGGATGCCGATCTTGGCCGCGCTGACGCGCGCCCACGGCGCGTCGAACTCCTCCAGCAACAGCCGCGCGATGCGATCGGCAAACGTCTCCACGAGGCGGAAATGGCCGCTCGCCGCGAGCGCGCGGATCCTGAGCACCACCTGCTCGTAGTCGATCGTGTCGGCGACGCGGTCGCTGGCGAACACGGTCTCGCCGGGCAGTCCGATGTCGAGGTCGATCGAGACCGTCTGGGGAACGTGGCGCTCGCGCCGGTGTATGCCGATCAGCGCTTCGACGCGCAGATCGCGAATCAGGATGGAATCCATGCGGGGGAGGATACTAGAATCCCGACGCCATGCAGACCGCACTCATTGCGCTCGCCGCCTACCTGCTGGGGTCGATTTCGTTTGCGGTCGTGGTGAGCCGCGCGATGCGGCTGCCGGATCCGCGCGGCTACGGCTCCGGCAATCCCGGCGCGACCAACGTGCTGCGCTCGGGCAGCAGGACGGCGGCCGCATTGACGCTCGCGGGCGACGCCGCCAAGGGCTGGCTCGCGGTCTGGCTGACGGTTCTGTACACCGGGCAGGCGCCCGCGGCAGGGCTCGAGGCGCCGCTGGCCGGCCTGTGCGCGTTTCTCGGCCATTTGTATCCGGTTTTCCACCGCTTTCGGGGCGGCAAGGGCGTCGCTACGGCAGTCGGCGTGCTGATCGGCATCGATGCCTGGCTGGGTCTGGCGACGCTGGTCAGTTTTGGCGTCGTGGCGCTCTTCTTCCGTATGGTGTCCTTCGCTTCGCTCCTGGCTGCGGTATTCGCAGCCTGTTTCACATTCTGGCTTTACGGCTTGAGGCCGGTGAGCGCCGTGGTTGCGGTCATGGTGGTCTTGTTGGTGGCGCGGCACCGCGACAACATCCGCCGGCTGCTGCGCGGCGAGGAGCGCCGCATCGGGGAGGGGAAGGGATGAAGATTCTGGTGCTTGGCGCAGGCGGCGTGGGTGGCTATTTCGGCGGGCGCATGGCGCAAGCCGGCGCCGATGTCACGTTTCTCGTACGCCCGAAGCGGGCCGAGGCCCTCGCGCGCGACGGCCTGCGCATCGCGAGCCCGCACGGCAACGCACGGCTGAAGGTGAAATGCGTGACGCGCGATGCCGTGAAGCCCGATTACGCCATCGTCCTGTTTACGGCGAAAGCCTATGACCTCGAGAGTGCGCTCGACGCCATTGCGCCGGCGATGGACGGCCCGGCGCTGGCGCTGCCCCTGCTCAACGGCATGGCGCACTTGCAGGCGCTCGATGCCCGCTTCGGCCGCGAAAAGGTCCTGGGCGGTGTCGCCTACATCGCGGCGACGCTGGCGGCCGACGGCGAAGTGCGCCACCTGAACGACTTTCATCGCATCGTCTTCGGCGCGCGCACGCCCTCGCAGAAGCCGGCCTGCGACGCCTTGGCGGAGGCACTCGCGGGCGTCAAGTTCGACTGGAAACAGCTCGATGACATCGAACAGGCGATGTGGGACAAGTGGGTCCTGCTCGCGACGCTCGCCGGGATCACCGGCCTGATGCGCGCCCCGGTGGGGGACATCGTCGCGACCGGATCGGGCGAGAAGCTGACCTTGGCCCTGCTCGGCGAATGCGCCGCGGTGGCGCGCGCCGAGGGTTTTCCGACCGGCGACGCGGCAATGACCAACTACCGCGGTCTCCTGACGCAGCAGGGCTCGGCCTTCAGCGCCTCCATGCTGCGCGACATCGAGTCGGGCGGGCCCACCGAGGGCGACCCTATTCTCGGCAGCTTGCTCGCGCTGGCGCGCAAGCATGCCCTGGCGACGCCAGTGCTCGAGGTGGCGGTAACGCATCTCGAGGCCTACGCGGCCAGAAGGCGCCGTGAGGCCGCCGCTAGATAGCCTCGAGCGATGCGAGCGCCCAGCGCGGCCGGACGCTGAAGCCGTGCGCATCGCGCGACACCGTCCGCGCACCGGCGCGCAGCCGCAGCGCGGCGGCAAACGCGATCATGGCGCCGTTGTCGGTGCAAAGCTCGGGCTCTGCGTAGAACACGTCGTAACCGTGCCTTGAGGCTTGCGCATCGAGCAAGGCGCGCAGTTGCCGGTTGGCGCCGACGCCGCCTGCCACCACCAATCGGGTCAGCCCCGTCTGGTCCATCGCCTGCGTGCACTTGGTCGCGAGCACGTCCGCGATCGCGTCCTGGAAGGCGCGCGCGACATCGGCCTGGAACTGCGCGCTCGGATCCGCCCCCCGCACCAGGTGGAGCACGGCGGTCTTGAGCCCGGAAAAGCTGAACTCGAGGTCGCCGCTCGCAATCATGGGCCGCGGCAGGCGGTAGCGTCCCGGAATGCCGGATTCGGCCAGCTGCGACAACGCCGGGCCCCCCGGATAGCCCAGTCCCAGCAGCTTGGCCGTCTTGTCGAACGCCTCGCCCGCGGCGTCGTCCTGGGTTTCCCCCAGAAGCGCGTAGCGCGCCACGCCATCCACCCGCATGAGCTGCGTATGCCCTCCCGAAACGAGCAGGGCGACGAACGGGAACTGCGGCGCGCGCTTGGCGAGCAACGGCGAAAGCAGGTGGCCCTCGAGGTGGTGGATGCCGATCGCCGGCACTCCGAGCGCAAAGGCGACGCCGCGCGCGAACGCTGCGCCCACGAGCAGCGCTCCGATCAGGCCGGGTCCCTCGGTGTAGGCGACTGCACCCAGCTCGTCGGGCGAGCGCCCCGTGTCGCGGAACAATCCCCGGCAGAGCGGGATCAGCCGGCGCACATGGTCG
This sequence comes from Betaproteobacteria bacterium, assembly GCA_004298295.1. Taxonomy (GTDB): domain Bacteria; phylum Pseudomonadota; class Gammaproteobacteria; order Burkholderiales; family SG8-39; genus 2-02-FULL-66-14. Next base: position 6,624 of record SCUH01000329.1, read on the forward strand.
CGCGAGGCGAGTTCGGGAACCACGCCGCCGTAGGCCTCGTGCATGGCGACCTGAGAGTGCACGGTGTGCGCCAGCAGCCCCCCTGCGGCGGGGTCGTATAGCGCGACCCCGGTCTCGTCGCAGGACGTCTCGATGCCGAGGATCAGCATGGCGCGGAATTCTAAACGGGGGCTGGCGCGCCGCGGCAAAATACGGATACAATTCAAGACTTTTCGAGGCGACCGAGGGAAGTAATGCCGACTGTACGCGTGAAGGAAAACGAGCCTTTCGAAGTGGCGATGCGCCGCTTCAAGCGCACCGTGGAGAAGACCGGGCTGCTGACTGAGCTGCGCGCCCGTGAGTACTACGAGAAGCCGACATCCGAGCGCAAGCGCAAGCTTGCGGCGGCGGTCAAGCGCCACCATAAGCGCCTGCGCAGCCAGATGCTGCCGCAAAAGATGTACTAGGTCGGATCTGGCGGCGCGCGTTACTGGGCGCCCCGGCGACGCTGCCGGGGCGTTTGCATTTCTGGGGTTGGCCGGGTCACTGTTCGCTGCCATCGGAGCCGGGCACATGGGTCTCAAGGAACGCATCCAGGAAGACATGAAGGCGGCCATGCGAGCCCGCGAAAGCGCGCGGCTCTCGGCCATCCGGCTGTTGCTCGCCGCCTTGAAGCAGAAGGAAGTCGACGAACGCGTGGTGCTGGAGGAGGCCGCGATCCTCGGCGTGATCGAGAAGATGATCAAGCAGCGCCGCGAATCGATCGCCCAGTACGAAAAAGCGGCCCGCAACGATCTGGCGGACGTCGAAAAATTCGAGATCGGCGTGCTGGCCGCCTATCTGCCGCAGCAGCTGGCGGAGGACGAGATCGGGGCGGCGGTAGCGGCAGCCGTAGCCGAGTCCGGGGCCACCGGGGTCAAGGACATGGGCAAGGTGATGGCGCTGCTCAAGCCGCGCCTGGCGGGCCGCGCCGACATGGGTAAGGTGTCCGCCATGGTCAAGGCCAGGCTCGGCGTCTAGCAGGCCGCAACCGTCCCGTGAAATGGGGCCCGACCCCAATTTTCGGTGATCTCCGAATCGTTCAAGCAGGACCTGCTGAATCGCGTCGACATCGTCGAGCTGGTGTCGCGCTATGTCCAGTTGCGCAAGGGCGGCGCGAACCACCTCGGCCTGTGCCCGTTCCACAACGAGAAGTCGCCGTCGTTCACGGTCAGCCCGGTCAAGCAGTTCTACCACTGCTTCGGTTGCGGCGCGCACGGCAACGCGATCGGATTCCTGATGGGTTATGCGGGACTCGGCTATGTGGAAGCCGTGAAGGAACTGGCGGCGTCGGTGGGCCTGCAGGTTCCGGAGTGGCAACCGCGTTCGCCCGAAGCGGCGCAGCGCAAGGAGCGCGAGACCGATTTGTATGCGGTGATGGAGCGGGCGATGGAGTTCTATCGCGCCGAGCTGAAGAACTCGCCCAAGGCCATCGATTACCTGAAGCGGCGCGGCCTCACGGGCGAGATCGCCGCGCGCTTTCGCATCGGCTACGCACCTGACGATTGGCAGGGTCTGCGCGCCGCGTTCCCGGGCTATGACGACAAGTCGCTGGTCGAGTGCGGCCTCGTGGTCGAAACCGAGGGCAAGCGCTACGACCGTTTCCGCGATCGCATCATGTTCCCCATCTTCAGCGCGCGGGGCGCTGCGATCGCGTTTGGCGGCCGTGTCCTCGACGCCGACACCGCTGGCGCGGCCGAGCGCGGTTCACCCAAGTACCTGAATTCGCCGGAGACGTCACTGTTCGAAAAGGGCCAGGAAGTCTATGGCCTCGTCCAGGCGCGCGATGCGATCCGTGCTGCGCATCGCGTGCTGGTGGTGGAAGGCTACCTCGATGTCGTCGCGCTGGCCCAGTTCGGCATCGGCTACGCCGTCGCGACCCTCGGCACGGCGACCACTCCGGCGCACGTCTCCAAGCTGCTGCGCCTCGCCGACGAGCTGGTGTTCTGTTTCGACGGTGACGAGGCGGGCCGCAAGGCCGCCTGGCGGGCGCTCGAAAACAGTCTCGCGCTGGCGAGCGACGCGAAGCCGATCCGGTTCATGTTCCTTGCGGAGGGCGACGATCCCGACAGTTTTGTGCGCCGTGCCGGCAAGGACGAGTTCGAGCGGCGCATCTTGCAGTCGCAGACATTGTCCGATCACTTGCTCGACGAATGGCGCGCCGCATCCGAACTTGGCACGGCCGAAGGGCGTTCCGGTTTCCTGACCCGGGCCAAGCCCGTGCTGCAGAAGATCGGCGCGCCCATGCTGCGGCTGCAACTGGTGAAGGCGGTGGCAGAACTTGCACGGGTGTCGCAGGAGGAGGCCGAGCGCCTGCTCGAGCTCGGCCGGACGAGCACCTACACGCGGCCGGCACCGCCACGCATCGAGCGCAGTGCGGTCAGCCTCGAATGGCGACTGCTGGCGCGTGCTTTCGCCAAGCTGTCGCTCGCCGCGACGATCGATACCGGCCTGCTCGTGCGCGAGGACGAGGCATCGCAGGCGCTCGCCGAACTGATCGGCATCGTGCAACAGCTCGAGGATGCCGACAGTCTCGATGACCGGATGATCGCCGAGCTCATCCGCGGCGCGAGACATGCCGACACGCTGGCGCGCGCGCACGCGCACCTGCGCATGGAGCTCAAGCTTGAGCCGGAGGCGGCGATCGCCGAATTTCGCGAGTTTCTGGAGGCGCTGCGCAAGCGCGATTCCGACGAGGACCGGCAACTGCGCGAAAAAGTGCTCAAGGGCCAGGCTTCGCCGGAGGAGCAGACCCGCTTTCTGCAGCGCAGCGGCCTCTCGGGCCAGGAGCGCCCATTGAAGTAGCGGGATTTGATAGAATCTCAGGCTTTTCTGCAGTCCCTTCGGCGAGGCCACGATGGCAAAACACAAGCGCAAGCGGATCACCAAGGCAGCCCCGGCGTCGAAGAAAAAAACCAAGCTCGTCAAGCGCTTGAAGCCCCAGCGCGCGGCGAAAGCGCGCCCTGCGCGCAAGCCGGTCCGGCAAGCCATGGCACGACGCGCGCCGCAGCCCAAGGCTCATGGCAAACCTGCCTCGACCAGAAAGCCGGCCAAAGAGTTGCGTCCGGCGCACAAGGCGGGGGTGCCGCTCAAGATCGTCCCGACGAAACCTGAGGGCAAGAAGGCAAAACCCACGATCAAGAGTGCGAAGAAGGCGCTCGAAGTCCTCGAAGCGCGGGTCAACGAGGGCCTGAAGGCCTCCAAGGCCAGGGGCGGGCGCCCGCCCCGCAAGGGACGCAAGGGCGAGTGGCTGCTGGCGACCGCGGAACTGCCGCGCGAGGACGCCGAGACGCGGCGCACGCGCCTGAAGAACCTGATCAAGCTCGGCAAGGAGCGCGGGTTTCTGACTTATTCCGAGATCAACGACCATCTGCCCGACGACCTGGTGGATGCCGAGCAGATCGAGGCCATCATCTCGACCTTCGGCGACATGGGGATCCAGGTCTACGACCAGGCCCCGGACCAGGAGACGCTGCTGATCGCCGAGCAGGCGCCGGTCGCAACCGTCGACGAGGATGTCGAGGAGCAGGCCGAGGCGGCGCTGTCGACGGTGGACTCCGAATTCGGCCGCACCACCGACCCGGTGCGCATGTACATGCGCGAGATGGGGTCGGTCGAGCTGCTCACGCGCGAGGGCGAGATCGAGATCGCCAAGCGCATCGAGGAGGGGCTGCGCCACATGGTGCAGGCCATTTCAGCGTGCCCGACCACGGTGCAGGAAATCCTCGATCTGGCGGCCAAGGTCGAGAAGGACGAGCTGCGCATCGACGAGACCGTCGACGGGCTCATCGACCCGAATGCCAAGGAAGATTTCGATCCGAAGAAGGCCGAAGCGGTCGCCGAAGAGGAGGAGGCGATCGAGGAAGAGGAGCTCTCCGAAGAGGACGAGGCCGCGGCGCAGTCGGCGAGCCTGCTGCAGTTGAAGACCGAGGCGCTGGAGAAGTTCGCCCGCATCCGGCGCCTGTTCGAGAAGAAAAAGCGCCTGCTCGAGGCGAAGGGCTCGAAGGACAAGGATTACCTGCGCGTGCGCGACCAGATCGGCGCCGAGCTGATGACGATCCGCTTCACCGCGCGCACGGTCGAGCGCCTGTGCGACAGCGTGCGCGGCCTGGTCGAGGAGATCCGCTCGCACGAGCGCGCGATCCACGACATCTGCGTGCACAAGGCGCAGATGCCGCGGCAGCATTTCATCAAGGTGTTCGCCGGCACCGAGGGCTCGAAGCGCTGGCTGACCAACGAGATCAATGCGGGGCACGCCTGGAGCGAGTCGCTGGTGCGCCTGGAGCCTTCGGTCCTCGAGCTGCTCGGCAAGATCCAGGCGGTGCAGCAGAAGATCGGCATCCCGATCCGCGACCTGAAGGACATCAACAAGCAGATGTCCACGGGCGAAGCGAAGGCGCGCCGCGCCAAGCGCGAGATGACCGAGGCCAATCTGCGCCTGGTGATCTCGATCGCCAAGAAATACACCAACCGCGGGCTGCAGTTCCTCGACCTGATCCAGGAGGGCAACATCGGCCTGATGAAGGCGGTGGACAAATTCGAGTACCGCCGCGGCTACAAATTCTCGACCTACGCCACGTGGTGGATCCGCCAGGCCATCACGCGCTCGATTGCGGACCAGGCGCGCACCATCCGCATCCCGGTGCACATGATCGAGACCATCAACAAGATGAACCGCATCTCGCGCCAGATCCTGCAGGAGTCCGGGCAGGAGCCGGACCCGGGTACGCTCGCGCTGCGCATGGAAATGCCGGAGGAGAAGATCCGCAAGATCCTCAAGATCTCCAAGGAGCCGATCTCGATGGAAACGCCGATCGGCGACGACGACGATTCCCACCTCGGGGATTTCATCGAGGATCAATCGACCATGGCACCCTCGGATGCCGCGGTGTACGGCAGCTTGCGCGACGTCACCAAGGAAGTGCTCGACACGCTCACGCCGCGCGAAGCGAAAGTGCTGCGCATGCGCTTTGGCATCGAGATGTCGACCGACCACACGCTGGAAGAGGTCGGCAAGCAGTTCGACGTCACGCGCGAGCGCATCCGCCAGATCGAGGCCAAGGCGCTGAGGAAACTGCGCCACCCGTCGCGCTCCGAGCGGCTGAAGAGCTTCCTCGACCAGGAAGGCGGCTAGGCGCCGGACCTACCCGGCGGACTTGGCAGCCCTTGCCGGCCGCTGCGGGGATTTGCCCGGGGGGCTATCGGAATCGAGGTCCGAGAAATGGACCCGGCAGCGGACTCCGGCTGGAATCTCACGCTTGGGGTTCGGCAGCTCGAGGCGCACCCCGAAAGTGCCGCTCTTGGCATCGATGACCCGGTCGACGACCCTGACGACGGTGCTGTAGCTGCCGCCGATCGGCGCTTCCGGTACCACGATGGCGCGCTGACCCAACCTCACTTTCCGGTACAGGTTCACCGGCAGGACCACTTCGACGTACAGGGGATCGATCTCCGCCAGCTTCATGATCGGATCCTTGATGGTCGTGGCGCCGAATTCCCCGGGCTTGAGCATCACCTCG
>SCUH01000330.1 GCA_004298295.1 Betaproteobacteria bacterium
GTTGACGATGAGCGAGACCTCGGCGTCGTAAAAGCCGGGGTCGACGCGAAACTTCGTCTTTTCATGCCAGTTGGCATCGAAGATCCCGCCCACCGGCCAGCCGTAGCCGTCCACCACGCCCCGCTCGAGCGCGGTGTAGACCTCGCCGGGCGCAGTCTGCATCACCGTCGCACCCATCGAGCTGAAGAAATCGCGGTACACCGGTGTGATGCGGATCTTCAGGCCCTTCAGGTCGGGAGACGTGATCGGCTTATTGATGTAGAGGTGAAACGGCTGGTTCTCGACGATGCGCGCGAGATAGAACATGTTGCCCTTTTCGCCCCAGATCTTGTTGACGAGCGCGAGGGCGCCGTTCCTGCGTTGTTCGGCGACCGGCATCTGAGTGAGTTTGAGGGCGTCCGACTCCGGGAAGACGTTGGTATAGAACGCTCCCGTGGACAGCGCCATGTCGACCACGCCTCCCTGCACTGCCTTGCCGACTTCGAACGTCGGGATCGCCTTCGGTCCGCCGATGAAGCTGAGCTGCACCGGTCCCTTTTCCGCGTTCAGCCGCTCGATCCAGCTCTCCAGGCGCTTCACGTAGATGCCGTTCTCGGGAAAGGCGCTGACCACGCGCAACGTCGTTGTCTGCGCCGCGGCCAGCGCGGGCGAAAGCGCCACCGCGGCTGCTGCGATCCATCGGATGGCTTGCATGTCTCCTCCTCGGGGTGGAACCGACGCCGCCGAGCCTAGAGACGGCCTTCCCAATTGTCAAATCAGGGTGCCGCGACGATGACTTCGGCGGGCAGCGGGGTCTGATAGAGCGCCGCGACCAGCGCCGCGCGCTTCTCCAGCACCGCGCGCTGGTTGATGTAGCCCTTGTCCGTGATCTCGTTGGCATCGATCGATGGCGGCTCCTGGGCGATGAGAGCGCGCGTCGGGTGAGTTGAGCTGCCGCCGTCGGCAGCGAGCGCCTGGAGCGCCTGCGCGATGCGTCCGCGCACGGCGTCGGGGGACAGATCCTTGCTGGCCGTGGGATTGAGAAACACCAGCGCGCCGACCTCGTCGCGGTCGTGCCCGGTGATGACCGCATCCTGGATCACCGGGTTGCCCGCAGCGATCAGCTTGACGCGCACTGCGCCTGCATGCACCCAGGTTCCGGTGGTGAGCTTGAAATCCTCAACGACGCGGCCGTCGAACACCAGGCCGCGCGAGGGCTCGGCGCTGTCGGCCAGGCGCAGCGCATCGCCGATGCGGTAATAGCCTTCCTCGTCGAACGCGGCGCGCGTCAGGTCGTCGCGCTTGTAATAGCCGGGCGTGACGTTCGGGCCCTTGAGCCGTGCCTCGAGCTTGCCGGCGGCAGGCACGAGCTTGAGTTCGCAGCCCGGCACCGGCAGACCGATGACGCCGGCGCGCTCGATGTGGTAGTGCACCGCCGTGGCGCACGGCGCGGTTTCGGTGGAGCCCCAGGCCGAGAGCAGCGCGAGCTCGCCGTCGCGCTCGGCGAGCGCCAGTTTCTCGAGCCGTTCCCACAGGTTCTGCGGCAGCGCCGCCGCCGCGTAGAACACCATCTCTAGGTCGCGGAAAAAGTTCTTGCGCAGGGCGGCGTCGGCTTCGAGCAGGGGCATCAGCAGATCGAAGCCGCGCGGCACGTTGAAATACATCGTCGGCGAAACCTCCTTCAGGTTTCTGGCGGTCGATTCAATCAGCCCCGGCATCGGCTTGCCCCCGTCGACGTACAGCGTGCCGCCGTTGCGCAGCACGAGGTTGAAACAGAAGTTGCCGCCGAAGGTGTGGTTCCACGGCAGCCAGTCGACGATCACCGGCGGACGATCCTCGAGAAAGGGCCACACTTGCGCCAGCATCTGCTGGTTGGCGCAGAGCATGCGGTGCGTGTTGATCACGCCTTTCGGCGTCCCCGTCGAGCCGGACGTGAACAGGATCTTGGCAACGGCATCGGGCGCGACGCCGTAAAACGCGGCGTCAACCCGCGCGCCGGGCGCGGCGCGAAGCAGCTCATCCAGTGGCGTCGAGCGGGCACCGACCGCGGCCAGGGCGGGGCCGAATTTCACGGGGTCTGAAACCCAGACCAGGCCGGGACGCACCAGTTCGAAGATGTACTTCAGCTTGGCGAAGTCCTTCGACAGCAGCGAATAGGCCGGGGAAATCGGGGCCACCGGCACGCCGACCTGCATCGCGCCAAGCGCGAGCAGGCCGTGGTCGACGCTGTTGTCGGAGAGGATTGCGACCGGCCGCTCGGCACTGAGCCCCAGTTCGAGCAGCGCCTGGCCGATGCGCCGCACGGCATCGAGCGCCTCGCGGTAGGTGACCTTGCGCCAGGCCTCTCCGGCGCGCTCGGCGAGCAGCACGCGCTCGGGCGCCCGCGCGGCCCAATCGACGAGCCATTCGCCGACCGCGCGCGGATACGGCTGCAGCGTCTGCGGCGATCGCAACAGCACCGAGCCATCGGCGCGGCGCTCGACGCGCGCGTCGGTCGAAGCAAAGCGCAGTCGTGAATGCAGACCCGATGGCATGAACGTCTCCCCCGATGTGGTAGCGAAAATTCTAGTGCAGTGCGCAGGGCGGCGCACGGCGCGCGGGTCAGTCGTTGATGCCGCTCAGTTTCTCCCGGGGCACGCCCTCGGCATGAGCGGCTGCAGCGGCGTCGCCATGGGAAGCCCCATCGCCCCGAGACCGATGAATCCGATCTTCACGTGCTGCGCGCGATAAAGCGGTTCATCCATTCGGCGCCTGCCACCGCAGCGCCGAAACTGAAGACATGGGCGCCGACCACGTTGCAATCGGCGTGTGCCATGCAGTAGCGCGCGATCGTCGTCAGCTGGTCGCCGGGATCGGTGTGCGTCACCAGCTGCACCGCGCCGAAGCCCTGCGCGCGCAGGGCGCGCAGCGATGCGCTTACGCCGCAGCGCTGCGCAAAGCGAAGCAGCGCGGCCGTCGAGCTCGGACCGGCAAGCCCCACATACACGGGCACGCCCGGTGCGCGCCGCGCGAGGCCCGCGCAATATTCGATCACGCGTGCGGGCGCAAAGGAAAACTGGGTCACCACAAAGGCGCCCAGCCCCTCGCTCGCGGCGAGCGCCAGCTTTTCCGTAAAGGAGCTTTCGAGCGCGGCGGCGGGAATCCGCGGATGACCCTCCGGGTAGCCTGCGATGCCGATCTCGCGAATGCCACAGGCCGAAAGGATGCCGCTTCTCAGGGCCGCCGCGCCATCCGCGTACGGACCGAGCGGCGCAATCTCGTCGCCGCCGATCAGCAGCACCTTGCGCACGCCCGCGGCGCCGACGGCGCGTTGGAGAAAGGCTTCCAGTTCCCCCCGGCTCGCGATGCGCCTCGCCGCCAGGTGCGGCACCGGTTCGAGCCCCGCTTCGCGCACTGCGAAGAGCGAATCGAGCGCGTCCGCCAGACTGTGGCGCGGCAGGTGATTGACGAATACCGGCGTGCCCGAGGGCAGCAGCGCGGCGATGCGCCGTGCCATCTGGGGCTGGTGCGCGCCCATTTCAATCGAACCGCAGGCGAGCAGCTCCGCGGCATAGGCCGCGATTTCAAGCGCCGCGGTGCGCGTCCCGCCTTCGAGGCTGGTGAGCATCCGGCTCAATCCCGCTTGCGCGACACGACGTAGGACTCGTCGAAAAACCACAGGCCGCCGTGCGCCTGCAGCACCTCGCGCGTGGCCTCGAGATAGCGGCGCTCGCCGAGCGCTTGCGCCAGCCGCTCGTCGTCGATCTGCGCCACGTACACCGCCGCGTTCCACGCCGCGAACAGCGTCGACGTGCCGATGCTCTCCGAAATCTCGGAAGGCAGCGTATGCATGTCATAGCGGAACACGGCACGCGCATCGGCGTAGGCGTTGAAGTTGTAGTGCCGCGCGTCGCGGCCGATTTCGGCGCGCACCGCGCGCAGCAGGTCGTGCCGGCCGGTGACGAACGGGTTTTCCTCCGGCCAGACCTTGCGCACGATCTCCAGACCCGGATCGCGGCCGCAGGAGTGGATGCCGAGCAGGCGTCCGCCGCGACCCAGCCCCCGTGTCAGTGGCGCAATGACCTTGGCGGCCTTGAACGCAGCGGGCACGCGCGCGCGATAGGGTTGCGAGGCGATCACGAGATCGTAGTCCGCGCGCGTCTTGCCCTGGCGCGGAATCACGTCGTCGAGCAGGAAGCGGAAATCCTCGCGGTACAGCACCAGCGCTACCGGCCGCTCGTAGATGGGGTTTCCGGTCTTCGGGCTGTGGCGCGCCTGCCAGTTCTTGGCCAGGAACGGCTCCAGCGCCGCGATCTGCTCGCTGAATTCATGCGCCGTGGTCCCGCGGAGCGGCGTCTCCTGCCACACCAGCGAAGTCGCGGCAGCGAGCGCGCGCGGCGCAAGCCAGGGCGCCTCGCTGTAATACATGTTGGTCACCACCAGGACTGTCGCCGGGTGCTCGAAAAACCGGTCGGCCATCTTGGCGAGCGACAGCCGCACGTCCTCGAGGCTCACCTCCTTGCCCACGAAATAGAACGGCATGGTCGGAAAGCGCCGGTGC
>SCUH01000331.1 GCA_004298295.1 Betaproteobacteria bacterium
CGCGTCGTCCGCGAGCAGCACGTCATGGCCCTCGTCGGCGAGGATCTCCGAGAGCAGCTCACGGATGCCAACCTCGTCGTCCACCACCAGAATCTGCGCCATGGCTCAGGCCGCCTTTGCGGCCATGCCGCTGCCTTCTGCGCGCGGCAGCCACACCTTGACCGACGCGCCCTGCGCCGGACGGTTCTCGATCAGGATCGCACCATGGTGCTCGTCCACGATCTTCTTCACGATCGCCAGCCCCAGGCCGGTGCCGCGCGGCTTGGTGGTGACGTAGGGTTCGAAGATACGCGCCATCAGCTCCTCGGGAAATCCGCCGCCATTGTCCGATATTGCGAGCAGCACGCGCTCGCCGGCGGGCTCGGTGCGCACCTCGATGAGCGGCGCGGGGCGCGCGTCCTTGCGGTTCTCGAGCGCATCCTGGGCGTTCTGCACCAGGTTGTGAATCACCTGCCGGATCTGGATCGGGTCCGCCGCCACCGCCGGCAGCGCGGCCGCGAGCCGGGGGCTGATGGGCGCTTTCGACTGCTCGTAGAGCGCGAGCACTTCACGCACCAGCGCGTTGAGGTCGAGCCGTGTCGGAGTCGGCGCCGGCAGCCGCGCGTAGTCGCGAAAATCATCCACCATGGCCTTGAGCGCGGTGACCTGATTGACGATCGTGCGCGTGCTCCGGCGCAAGGCCTCGGCATCATCGCCGGCGAGTCTGCCCTCGAGCTTCATTTCGAGCCGCTCGGCCGAAAGCTGAATCGGCGTCAGCGGATTCTTGATCTCATGCGCCAGGCGCCGCGCCACCTCGGCCCACGCCAGCGCGCGTTGCGCCTGGATCAGGTGGCTGATGTCGTCGAACACCAGCACGTGCCCCCCGCCGCCGGCCGCCGGCAGTGCGGCGCCGCGTGCCATGAGCGTCTTGCCGGTGCCCTTGAGTTCGAGTTCGGTCTGCCAGGCCTGCGCGCCGTGCTGGATGAATTGCTCGCGCATCGCGTCTGCAAAACGCTCGAGTTCGGCACCCAGGATCGCCAGCGCGCCGTGGTTGGAGATGGACAAGCGCAAATCCGGACCGAATACCAGCACCCCCGCCGACAGGTTGGCGAGAATGTTCTCAAGGTAGACATTGGCGGTTTCCAGCGCCGAGCGGTTCGCCTCCACGACGCGGCGCGCCTCATCCAGCTGGCGCGTCATCGAATTGAAGGATTCGGTCAGCACGCCGAGCTCGTCGCGACTCGTCACCGGGGCCTCGCGGCTGAAATCGCCGCGCGCCACGGCCTGCGTGGCGCCGGCAAGAAACGCGAGCGGTTCCGCGAGGCGGCTGGCGAGGATCGCGGCCAGCGCCAGCGCGACCAGCAGCGCCAGGGTCAGCGCCAGGGTCAGCGTCACGATGTAGATCTGCTTCAGGCCCTGGCGCGCGATCGCGAGTTCACGGTAGTCGCGGTACGCCGCCTCGACTGCCGCGGCGCTGCGGGCAAAGCCTTCCGGCAGCGCCTGTCGCAGCTGCAGGAAGCGCGGCTCGTCGGCCAGCGACCCGCTGGCAAGCGGTACCACCACGCGCAGCGCGAGCGGCCGGCCGGCCGGCACGTCGACCGTGGCATAGCCGCGTCCGGTGCGCGCCTGGCGCAGCGCCAGCGTCGAGGGCAGGTCCGGAACGAACTTGTCCAGCTCGGTGCTGGCGCTGGCGAGCAGGCGACCGCTGGCCGCCACCACCACGGCCTCCTGCACGCCGGCCTGCTCGCGCAGTCGGTTCAGCCATAACGGCAGCTGCCCGGGCGTACGATCGGCGAGTTCAAGTGCCATGGCACGGCCCTTGACCTGCAACTCGCCCAGCACCTGATCGATCGCCGCCTGGCCGAGATTCATGCCACCCTCGAGGGCCGCATCCACCTTGACGTCAAACCAGGTTTCGATGCTGCGCACCAGAAAATGCACCGATACGGTGTAGACGAGCGCGCCGGGCACCACGGCCATGAGGGCGAACGAAAGCAGGAATCTCAGCGTCAGCCGCGATCCGAAGACGCGCGCGCGCAACTTGCGCGTCAGACTGACCAGCTGCCAAGCAACCAAAGCCGCCAGCGCCGCCGCCAGCACCGCATTGAGGCCGAGCAGCAGCGGATACTGGCGGGCGAACAGCGACACGTTCGCACTCGCGGTGGCGAGCAGAAACAGCAGCACGCCCGCCAGCGCGGCAGCCACGAGCAGCAGCAGCCTCATCGCCCGCCTGCCTCCCTCGGTTCGCGCGTCTCGACCGGCGCCGGCGGCGCCGGTGGCGCGCGGAACGGAAAGCGCCGCCATGCCGACTCGAGATGCAGATCGCGGCTCATAATGGCGCTGACCTGGAACGGCTTCGGCAACAGGCCGATGTCCAGGCGCATGCGCACCGCGGCTTCATGGTTTGCGTCGGCGAGCGCGGCACCGCGCTCGACCACGACCCAGTTGCGCACTCGCTTCAGCACGTGCAGCGCCTCGTCCAGCGACTGGAACTGCTGTTGCAGCATGCCGGTGGAGAGCCGGTACTGCCGCAACAGGGGATGGTAGGAAAGTCGCAGCTGCATGCGCTTTGCCACGGCCTTTTCGTCGAACCACCACCAGCGCAACCGGGTCAGCTCGAACTCCACCACGAAATACAGCGGCACGCCGTTGGCCACCGCCTCGCCCAGGCGCGGTTTGAGATCGAAGGCGAAGTCGGCCTCGAGCGCCAGCCCCTCTTCCGTGGCGCCGAGGCGCGCATCCAGCACTTCGATTTCGTCAGCGCGCGCCGCCAGCACGGCGGCGCAGGCAAGCAGCGCGAGCAGCGTCTTCAGCAGGGCGAGGCCTCGCATCGCGCTGGACGTCAAGAGGATTTCTCTAGCAGCGCGAAATAGAAGCCGTCATGCTCGGCCGACGGCAACAACTGCGGCGGCCGGCCGTCCGGCAGCGGCAGCCGCCGCGCGTTCGCCGTCCGTGCCAGGAACCCCTCGACCACGGCGTCGTTTTCGTCCGGGAAAACCGAGCAGGTGACATACAGCAATTTACCATTCGGCGCCAGCACGCGCCAAAGCGCTTCGAGGATGCGCGCTTGGCGTGAAGCGCACGTCGCCACGTCGCCATCGCGGCGCAGCCACTTCATGTCGGGGTGCCGCCGCGCCACGCCCGAGGCGGTGCAGGGTACGTCGGCGAGGATCCGGTCATAGCTGCGGCCGTCCCACCATTGCTCCGGCACACTGCAGTCGGCCGTGCGCACCTCGGCCGCAAGTCCCAGGCGCGCCAGATTGCGCATCACATCGTCGGCCCGCTCGCCCTGCAGCTCGAGCGCAGTCAAGGCGACATCCGCGGTCTCGAGCAGGTGCGCGCACTTGCCACCGGGCGCAGAGCACGCATCCAGCACGCGTTGACCCGCGTGCAGGTCGAGCAGCTGTGGCGCGCGCTGCGCGCCGGCATCCTGCACCGAGACATCGCCGTCGGCGTATCCTGGCAGGCGCCGGCTTGCCATCGGTGTCTCGAGCAGCAACGCCTCTTGACCGAGCCAGCGCGCCGCGACCCCTTCGCCGGCCAGCCGCTCGAGATAGGACGCGGCCGAGCCGCGTCGCCGGTTCACGCGCAGGCACATCGGTGCGCGGCAATTGCCGCCCGAGAGAATTTCCCGCCATCGGTCCGGGTACGCCGCCCGCACGCGCTTGATCCACCACTCCGGGTGCTGCCACCGGGCGATCGGATCGGCCGAGAGCTGCGCGGCGATGCCATGCTGCCGGCGCAGGTAGGCGCGCAATAGCGCATTGACATAACTCTTCGCCCGTTCGCGGCGCAGCGCGACGCAGGCGAGCACGGCCTGGTTGACCACCGTGTACGCGGCGTAGCGGCCGCAATCCAGTGCGTACAACGCGCACCAAAGCAGCGCCTCGAGCGCGCGGTCGCTCGCCGGACGGTGCTCGATTGCGCGCACGATCGCCTGCACCCGACCGTAGCTGCGCAGCGTGCCGAAGCAAAGATCCGTGAGCGCGGCCTGTTCCTGCGAGCTTTGCGCTTCGGCCGCGCGCTGCAGTTCCGCCCGCAGGCTGCGGCCCGCGGCAACGCGCGCCACGACCAACGCCGCCACGCGCAGCGATTCAGCGAGCGGCGCCAAGACGCTCGCCCGGGTGCACTGCAAAGCCGCGCAAGAACTCGCCGGCAGTCTGCCTGCGCCCGCCTGCGCGCTGCACTTCGAGGAGATCGAGAGCGCCTTCGCCGCAGGCAACGCGCAAGCCCGCAGGTCCCGCCTGCAGCACGGTTCCAGGCTCGGCCTCGCCGACTGCAAGGCGTGCCGACCAGATCTTGATCGGCTGGTCGCGCATGAGCGTACGCGCACCGGGCGCGGGTCGAAACGCGCGCACCGTTCGCTCAAGCACGAGCGCCGCGCGGGACCAGTCGAGCACCGTCTCGAGTTTCGTGATCTTCGGGGCATAGATTGCCCCCACAGCAGGTTGCGGCGTAGGCTGCGCGCGACCCGCAGCCAACGCCGCGAGCGCCGCGACGATCGAAGTGGACCCCAACGCGGCGAGCCTGTCGCCCAGGGTCTGTGCGTCATCGTCGGGGGCGATCTTCAGCTCGCGCTGCAGGATGATCGGCCCGGTATCCAGGCCGGCGTCCATCCGCATGATGGTAATTCCGGTTTCCAGGTCGCCTGCCAGCAGCGCGCGCTGGACCGGCGCCGCCCCGCGCCAGCGCGGCAGCAGCGATGCGTGGATATTGACGGCGCCGTGTGGCGCCAAATCGAGCACTGCCTGTGGAAAAATCTGGCCATACGCCGCCACCACCAGAACTTCGGGATGCGCCGCAGCAATGCGCGATAGCGCATCGGGCGCCTTGAGACTGGGAGGCTGGAAAAGCGGAATCCCGCGCTGCTCGGCCAGGGTTCGCACCGCGCCCGGGAGCGCCTTCAGACCGCGTCCGGCAGGTTTTTCAGGCTGGGCGAGGACCAGCGTCGCTTCATGGCCCGCGTCAAGCAGCGCCTGCAGAGCGCAGGCGGCAAAGGCCGGGGTGCCAGCGAACACGATGCGCATGGTCGCGGCACCCGCTGCCGACGGGGCTCAGGCGCTCTTGCGCAGCTGCTTGGCGAGCTTGCCGCGGATCCGCTGCTGCTTGAGCGGCGACAGGTACTCGACGAACACCTTGCCCTTCAGATGATCCATCTCGTGCTGTATGCAGACCGACAGCAGCCCCTGCGCTTCGAGCGTGAACGACTTGCCATGTTGGTCGTAGGCGCGCACGCGAACCCGTTCGGCCCGCTCAACGGTTTCGTAGATGCCCGGGACCGAAAGACAGCCCTCTTCGATATCCGATACCCCCGAGGCGTCGACCACTTCAGGGTTCACCAGCACCACGGTCGAATCGCGCCGCTCGGAGACGTCGACCACGATCACCTGCTTGTGGACGTCGACCTGTGTGGCGGCGAGTCCGACCCCGGGGGCCGCGTACATGGTTTCCGTCATGTCGCGCACCAACGCGCGCAAGCCGTCGTCGAAGACGGTCACCGGGAGCGCCACCTTGTGGAGCCGGGCATCCGGGTAACGGAGGATGTTGAGAATCGCCATGGATCAGTAAATCACTTGCCTATTGAAAGGATTACATGCAGTATTTGAGGCGGCGCGTAAACCTTTGTGCTACATTTGGGTCGCCAAACAATCATTTCAACCCAGCCCGGAAATGGCAGCTTTCGAACGGGGGGCCGCATGCAAAGACTGAGCCTGAAGTCTATCACATTGACCATTTTTGCCCTGCTTTGCCTCGTGGCAGGCGGGGTTTCGGCCCAGGTTCCGAAGACCGCCCTGGCCTTCAAGGCGGACGCGCCTGATCGCTACACCGTCGTGCGTGGCGACACGCTCTGGGGGATTGCCCAGAAGTTCACCGATTCGCCGTGGCGCTGGCCGGAATTGTGGAACATGAACAAGGACCAGATCAAGAACCCGCATCGGATCTATCCCGGCAACGTGATCGTCCTGGATCGCAGCCGGGGGCGCTTGGCGCTCGATGGCAACACGGTCAAGCTTTCGCCCCGCCTGCGCGCAGAAGCCATGGCCAAGGAGGCCATCCCCAGCATTCCGGCGCACATCATCGAGCCATTTCTCAGTCGGCCGCTGGTGATCGAGCCCGACGGTCTGGAGCGGGCTCCCCACATCATCGCAGCAGAAGACGGGCGCGTCGTGCTGGGCAATGGCGGCGTGGCTTACGCCCGCGGTATCGGCGAATCGAAGGAGTCCTCGTGGCTGATCTATCGCAGCGGCGCGCCCTTGGTCGATCCCGATACCAAGTTGACGCTCGGCTTTGAGGCCATATATCTCGGCACCGCCCGTGTGACCCGCACAGGTGACCCCGCCAGGATCGAACTCACGAGCGTCGCCCAGGAGGTCGGTATCGGCGACCGGCTGATTCCCGCCGGCGGCCTGCAGATCGTGAACTACGCGCCGCACGCCCCGGCCGCAGGGCTCAAGGGCCGGATCATGTCGATCTACGGCGGGGTCGGCCAGGTGGGCGAAGCGGGCATGCATTCGATCGTGACGTTGAACCGCGGCAAGGCGGATGGCGTCGACGCGGGCCACGTGCTGGCGCTCTATCGCGACGCCACCCAGGTCGTCGACCAGACGCGGCCCAAGGGGGCGCCCGATTCAATCGTCGCCGTTCCGGGCGAACGCTATGGGCTCGTGTTCGTGTTTCGCGTCTTCGAGCGCGTTTCGTACGCGCTCGTAATGCAAACGTCGGCGCCCGTGCGCGCGCTGGACCTGGTCCAGACGCCGTAGCCAAAGTGACAGCCCCGTGAAACGGGGTTGCGCGACGGAGTGGTCCTTCCGCTTGCCGGGATGACGGATCAGGAGCGCGGGCTGGCGAGCTGGCTGCGGCTCGCGCTCACGCCCGGGCTCGGCGCAGCGCAGCTGCGCCGGCTTCTGGGCGAGTTCGGTCTCCCCGAAAACGTGCTGAGTGCCAAACGCGCGCAATTGGAGCGCCATCTTCCGGCGGCCTTGATCGCGAACCTGCAGTCTGCCGACGTCGCGCGCGCGGTCGATCAGGCGCTCGCCTGGGCGCAGCGGCCGGATCGCACGATCGTGACGTTCGCCGATCCCGGCTACCCGAAACTGCTGCTGGAGATCGCCGATCCCCCGGCGCTGCTTTACTGCAACGGCCGCGCCGAACTGCTCAATCGACCGTCGCTCGCGATGGTCGGCAGCCGCAACGCCACTGCGCAGGGAATACGCAATGCGGAGCAATTCGCCCGGGCCCTCAGCGACGCCGGCATCACCATTGTTTCGGGTCTGGCGATGGGAATCGACGCCGCGGCACACCGTGGTGGTCTGGCCGGTGCCGGCTCCACGGTCGCCGTGCTCGGCACCGGGATCGACCGCATCTATCCGCCGCAGAACCAGGCACTGGCTGCAAGCATCGCCGCACAGGGCCTGCTCGTCTCGGAGCTGGCGCTGGCAACCCCGGCACTGCGACAGAATTTCCCCCGCCGCAACCGCCTCATCAGCGGCTTGACGCACGGCTGCCTCGTCGTGGAGGCGGCGCTCGCCTCTGGATCGCTGATAACGGCGCGTGCGGCAGCCGACCAGGGACGCGAAGTGTTTGCAATTCCCGGTTCGATCCATTCGCCGCTGTCAAAGGGCTGCCATGCGCTCATCAAGTCGGGAGCCAAGCTGGTGGAAACTGCAGAGGACGTACTCACGGAACTCGCGGCGTTCCGGCCAGGGATAGCCGCGGCACGCGCTGCGACGCCCCACGTTGTGAAGCCGCCCGCCGCGGCCGAATCGTCCCTGCTTTCGCACCTGGGCTTCGACCCGGTCGACGTCGATGTCCTGTGCGCGCGCAGCGGTCTGCCTGCGGCGCAAGTCGCGGCGGAATTGCTGCGGCTCGAGCTCGACGGCCACGTCGCGGCATTGCCTGGCGGACTCTACCAGCGCCAATCCTGAATCCCCGGCCTGCGCCTGCGGCGCGCGGCCCGGTCCGAGGGCGCGGTTGTATCGCCGCAGCCTTTGCGGGTATCCTCTGCGGCCTTTTGCATGACCAAGAAACTCATCATTGCCGAAAAACCCTCGGTCGCGGCGGATCTCGCGCGCGTCCTGGGCGGATGCGTGCGCAAGGGCGAGTATTTCGAGAGCGACCGGTATGTGATTTCCTCGGCCGTCGGCCATCTGCTCGAACTTGCCGTGCCTGAGGAATTCGACGTCAAGAAGGGCAAGTGGTCATTCGCGCGCCTGCCCGTGATCCCGCCGCACTTCGAGCTCTCGCCGATCGAACGCAGCGCGCAGCGGCTCAACGTGCTGCTGAAACTGATGAAGCGCAAGGACGTGACCGGGTTGATCAACGCCTGCGACGCCGGCCGCGAGGGCGAACTCATTTTCCGCTACATCGTGCAGCACGCGCGCAACAAGAAACCGATCGAGCGGCTCTGGCTGCAATCGATGACCCCCGCTGCGATTCGGGACGGCTTCGCGCACCTGCGCCCCGACCGCGATCTGCTGTCTCTGGCCGACGCGGCCAAATGCCGCTCCGAAGCCGATTGGCTGGTCGGCATCAACGGCACGCGCGCCATGACGGCGTTCAATTCGAAGGAGGGCGGGTTCTACCTGACGACAGTGGGGCGGGTGCAGACGCCGACGCTCGCCATCCTGGTCGAGCGCGAGGAGCGCATCCGCAGTTTCATGTCACGCGATTTCTGGGAAATCCATGCGCGCTTTTCCGTCGCCGCCGGCGAATACCGGGGCCGTTGGGTCGATCCCGGATTCAGCAAAGACGACGACGCGGAGAAAAAAGCCGAACGCCTCTGGAGCGCCGCCGACGCCGAGGCGATCGCGGCCGCGTGCCGCGGCGGCCGCGGCCGCGTCAGCGAGGAGACGCGCCCCTCCAGCCAGAACGCGCCGCTGCTGTTCGATCTGACCAGCCTGCAGCGCGAGGCCAACGGCCGCTTCGGCTTTTCCGCCAAGAGCACGCTGGCGCTCGCCCAAGCGCTTTACGAGAAACACAAGGCGCTGACGTATCCGAGGACCGACTCCCGTGCCCTGCCTGAGGACTATCTCGAAACCGTGAGCGGCACGCTGGATGCGCTCGCTGCGGAAACGGCCTATGGATCACTGGCGAAGACCGTCCTGAAGCGCGGCTGGGTCAAGCCCAACCGGAGAATCTTCGACAACGGCAAGGTATCGGACCACTTCGCCATCATTCCCACGCAACAGGCGCCGCGTCATTTGAACGACGCCGAGGGCAAGCTCTACGACATGGTGGTGCGCCGTTTTCTGGCGGTGTTCTACCCGGCGGCGGAGTACCTGCAGACGACGCGCCTGACCGAAGTCGGCGCGCATCGCTTTCGCACGGATGGCCGCGTGCTGCTCAGCCCCGGCTGGCTTGCGGTCTACGGACGCGAAGCCGAGGAGTCCAGCGAGAATCTGCCCGCGGTGGCGCCGAAAGAAAGCGCCGCGGTGAACGAGGTGGCGGTGCAGGCGAACCAGACCAAACCCCCCGCGCGCTATACCGAGGCGACGCTGCTCTCGGCCATGGAGGGCGCCGGCAAGCTGCTCGAGGATGACGAGCTGCGTGCGGCGATGCAGGCGAAAGGTCTCGGCACGCCCGCAACGCGGGCCGCGGTCATCGAGGGCTTGATTCACGAGGAGTACGTGCATCGCACCGGCCGGGAGCTGGTGCCGACGCCGAAGGCTTTTTCGCTGTTCTTCGCGCTGCGCCATTTCGGCGTCGGCGAAATCACCTCGCCCGAGCTCACCGGCGACTGGGAATTCAAGCTGAAGCTGATGGAGGGCGGCAAACTGCGGCGCGAAGAGTTCATGGAGCACATCGAGTCGGTGACGCAGGATCTGGTGGAGCGGATTCGCAACGGCCAGATTCCCGAGACCGCGTTCGCGACGGTGCCGGCGCCGTGTCCGAAATGCGGCGCCGCAGTCCAGGAAAACTACCGCCGCTTCCAGTGCCAGAGTTGCGATTTCTCGCTCTGGAAGGTGATCTCCGGGCGGGAGTGGTCGCCGGAGGAGGTCGCCGAGCTCATCACCAAGCGCTATGTCGGCCCGCTCACCGGGTTCCGCAGCCGCCTCGGCAAGCCGTTCTCCGCCGGCATACGCCTGAACGCGGAGCTGCGGCCGGAGTTCGATTTCGGGCAGCCCGGCGCCGCCGCGGCCGGCGAGCCGCCGCCGGACTTCAGCGCGCAGACCGGTCTTGGCGCCTGCCCCAGGTGCGGGGCGCGCGTGTTCGAGCACGGCATCGCCTACCTGTGCGAGAAATCGGTGGGCGCGACACCGGGTTGCGATTTCCGCTCCGGCAAGATCATCCTGCAGCAGCCGATCGAGCGAGCGCAGATGGAGAAGCTCCTCGCCACCGGCCGGACCGACCTGCTGACGCGATTCATTTCGCGCAAGGGGCGTCCGTTCAAGGCGTATCTGGTCAAGACCGCGGAGGGTCGTGTCGGCTTCGAGTTCATGGCGCGTCCGGCGGCCAAGGGCAAGACCAAGGCGCCCGCCGTCACCCCGGTTGCCGCAGCACCCGACGTTCGCCGCACGGCGACACCTGCCCGGGCGCGCGCCAAGCCGGCCGCGCGCAAGAGCAAAAAGACCGCCTAGATGTCGAGGTTGCGCACGCCGAGCGCATTGCTCTCGATGAACGCACGCCGCGGCTCGACCTCGTCGCCCATCAGCTTGGTGAAGATCTCGTCCGCGGCGATGCCGTCCTCGATCTGCACCCGGAGCAGGCGCCGCGTCTGCGGATCCATGGTCGTCTCCCAGAGCTGCGACGGGTTCATTTCGCCCAGCCCCTTGTAGCGCTGCAGGCTGACGGCTTTCTGCACTTCGGCGAGAAGCCATTTCATCGCCTCGCCGAAATCGCGCACCGGCTGGCGCCGCTCGCCGCGCTGCACGAAGGCGCCGACACCCACCAGGCCGCGCAGCATCTCGGCGGTCTGGCGGATCTGGGCATAGTCGCCCGAGTGGACGAATTCCGAGTCGATCGCGGTGACGCGCAGGTTGCCGTGACGCGTGCGCTCCACCCGCACCTGATAGCGCTCGGTCTTGGCGTCGAAATGCGCGCTCACGCGCACGCCGTTGACCGGCAGCGCGGCGGCCAGCGCCTCTGCCGCGGCCTCGGCCGTGTCGCGGCGCGACAGGTCGATCTGCACGCCTCGCAGGATGGCCAGCACCACTTCACGGTCGATCCAGCGCGCGACCCTGTCGATCACCGCCTCGGTGACGAGATAAGCCTTGGCCAGTTCGGCGAGCGTCTCGCCGCGGATCGGCTCGCGCCGCGCCGCAGGGCAGAGCGCCGCGTCCACCAGCGCCAGGCGCAACGTGAATTCATTGAGTTCATGCTCGTCCTTCAGGTAGCGCTCTTCCTTGCCGAGCTTCGCCTTGTAGAGCGGCGGCTGCGCGATGTAGATGTGCCCGCGCTCGACCAGCTCCGGCATCTGGCGGTAGAAGAACGTCAGCAGCAGCGTACGGATGTGCGAGCCATCGACGTCGGCGTCGGTCATGATGATGATGCGGTGGTAGCGCAGCTTGTCGGCGTTGTATTCCTCCTTGCCGATGCCGCAGCCGAGCGCCGTGATCAGGGTTGCGATTTCCGCTGATGCAACCAGCTTGTCGAAGCGCGCCTTCTCGACATTGAGGATCTTGCCCTTCAGGGGCAGGATGGCCTGGAAGCGCCGGTCGCGCCCCTGCTTGGCCGACCCCCCGGCGGAGTCGCCCTCGACCAGGTAAAGCTCGCAGCGCGACGGGTCCTTCTCCTGGCAGTCGGCGAGCTTTCCCGGCAGCCCCATCGAGTCCAGCACGCCCTTGCGCCGCGTCATCTCGCGCGCCTTGCGCGCCGCTTCTCGCGCGCGCGCCGCATCGATGATCTTCGCCGTGATGATGCGTGCGTCGGCGGGCCGCTCGTCCAGGTACTGGCGCAGTTTCTCGGCGACGATTTCCTCCACCACCGGCCGCACCTCGGAGGAAACGAGCTTTTCCTTGGTCTGCGAAGAAAACTTCGGTTCCGGGACCTTCACCGAGAGCACGCAGGCAAGCCCCTCGCGCATGTCGTCGCCAGAGGTTTCGACGCGCGCCTTCTTGCCCAGCTCGTTTTCTTCGATGAACTTGTTCAACACGCGCGTCATCGCCGCGCGCAGCCCGGTGAGGTGCGTGCCGCCGTCCTTCTGCGGGATGTTGTTGGTGAAGCACAGCACGCTCTCCTGGTAGGAGTCGTTCCACTGCATCGCCACCTCGACCGTGATGCCTTCCTTCTCGGCGCTGGCGTAAAACACGTTCGGGTGCAGTACCGTCTTGGAACGGTTCATGTACTCGACGAAGCCGCGCACGCCGCCCGCAAAAGCGAAGTTTTCCTCCTTGCCGGAGCGCTGGTCGATCATGACGATGCGGATGCCGTTATTGAGGAACGACAGCTCGCGCAGGCGCCGCGCCAGGATGTCGTAGTGGTAGTCGATGACGCCGAACATGCCGCGCGAGGCGAGAAAATGCACTTCGGTGCCGCGGCGCTCGGTGAGGCCGGTGACGCGCAGCGGGCCGCTGGGCACACCGTCGGCGAATTCCATCTGGTGCACCTTGCCGTCGCGCCAGATGGTCAGCCGCAGCCAGCTGGAAAGCGCGTTCACCACGGAGACGCCGACCCCGTGCAGACCCCCCGAAACCTTGTAGGTCTGATTGTCGAACTTGCCGCCCGCATGCAGCTCCGTCATGACGATTTCCGCCGCCGAACGCTTCAGCTCGTCGTCCTCCATGATGCCGGTGGGGATGCCGCGCCCGTTATCCAGCACCGAAACCGAGTTGTCGGTGTGAATCGTGGCCACGATCTCGTCGCAGTAACCCGCCAGCGCTTCGTCCACGGCGTTGTCCACGACCTCGAACACCATGTGGTGCAGGCCGGTGCCATCCGAGGTGTCGCCGATGTACATCCCGGGCCGCTTGCGAACCGCATCGAGGCCCTTCAGGACCTTGATGGAGTCGCTGCCGTAGCCGTTGCTGTCCTGCAGATCCTTTTCCGATTCGCCCACGTCCGTGTACTTTCCGCGCCCGCTAGATGCGCATTGGCATGACGACGTACTTGAAATCCGCTTCCGCGGGGAAGCACAGCAGCGCGCTCGAGGCCGCGTCACCGAAGCTGCATTCCACCTGCGGCGCGGCCACATTGTTCAACACGTCGAGCAGGTAGTTGACGTTGAATCCGATATCGAGCGTGTCGCCGCCGTAACTCACATCGAGCGTTTCCTCGGCCTCCTCCAGCTCGGCGTTGGAGGACACGATCTTGAGGCTGTTGGGCGTCAGCACCCAGCGCACACCGCGGAACTTCTCATTCGAAAGAATCGCCGCGCGCAGCAGCGCCTGCCGCAGGGTCTCACGGTCGATCGAAAGCGTGTTCGGATGCGCCGTCGGGATCACCCGCGTGAAGTCCGGAAACTTGCCATCGACAAGCTTGGACAGCAGATCCACCTCGCCGAACGAGAACGCGGCCTGCGACGCGGAAATCTCGATCCCGACTTCGTCATCGACGTCGCCAAGCAGCTTCGAGAGTTCGAGCACGGTCTTTCGGGGCAGAATCACCTCCTGCCGCGGCACCTCCCTGTCGAGCGCGAGCGAGGCGTAGGCGAGCCGGTGACCGTCGGTAGCCACCAGGCGCAGTTGCCGGTCCTCGACCAGGATCAGCAGGCCGTTGAGGTAGTAGCGGATGTCCTGCTGCGCCATCGCGTACTGCACCAGCCCCAGCAGCTTGCGCAAGGCTTTCTGCGGCAGTCCAAAGCGCGCCGAGCTGCCCGATGGCGCCGCCAGGCGCGGAAAATCGTCGGCCGGAAGGGTCTGCAGCGAAAAGCGGCTTTTCCCGGACTTCAGCTGCATGCGCTTGTCCTGCAGCTGCAGCGTGACCTCTGCATCCTCCGGGAGCGCGCGCAGGATGTCCACCAGCTTGCGCGCACCGACCGTGACGGCGCGCGCCTCGCCGGCGCCCTCCAACTTGGAGCGCGCCGTGACCTGAATCTCGATATCGGTGGCGAGAAACGACAGCCCGCCCTTGCCGCCTTCGATGAGCACGTTCGACAGGATCGGCAGCGTGTGGCGCCGCTCGATGATTCCGCACACGGCCGCCAGCGGAACCAGCAGCTGGTCGCGCCCTGCCTTCACTAAAAGCATTGTCATTCCTTTTCTAATAACAAAACATCACTGCTAACTAATAGATCCGCCGCGAATCCGGGATAACCCGGAAAACCGTCTGGGTTCCGCGACTTGGGCAGCGCCGAAGCGGTGGACAGGCTGTGCATCACCGGGTGGTGCAATGTGCATCGTTTGGGCAGGCCGGCGCAAAAGCCCGGTTACGCACAATCCGCCCCAGATTCGCGCACAGGCTATTCAACACCGGATTCATCCCTTCAAGGTCTGTTCGAGCACGTGGTAGTCGCGGTTCAATGACTGGTCCTTCTTGCGCAGCGTGGCCACAGTGCGGCAGGCATGCAGCACCGTGGTGTGATCGCGGTTGCCGAAGGCTTCGCCGATCTCGGGCAGGCTCATCTGGGTCAGGTCCTTGGCGAGCGCCATCGCCACCTGGCGCGGCCGGGCAATGTTGCGCGTGCGCCGCTTCGAGTGCATGTCGGAGGCCTTGATCTTGAAGTAGTCGGCCACGGTCTTCTGGATGCCCTCAACCGTGATCTGGCGGTTAGCGACGTTGAGAATGTCGCGCAGCGCCTCGCGGGCGAGGTCGAGCGAGAGTTCGCGCCCGCTGAAGCGCGCGAAGGCGAACACCTTCTTCAGCGCGCCCTCGAGCTCGCGGACGTTGGAGCGCACGTGTTTGGCGATGAAGAAGGCGATGTCCTCGTTCAGGGCGACACCCTCGGCTTCGGCCTTCTTCAGCACGATGGCGACGCGCATCTCGAGCTCCGGAGCCTCGATGGCGACGGTGAGTCCCCAGCCAAAACGCGAGATCAGCCGCTCCTGCATGCCGACAATTTCCTTCGGATAGGTGTCGCAGGTGATGACGATCTGCTTGTGCGCCTCGACGAGCGCGTTGAAGGCGTAGAAAAACTCTTCCTGCGTGCGGTCCTTGTTGGAGAAGAACTGAATATCGTCGATCAGCAGCAGGTCGAGCGAATGGTAGTAGCGCTTGAAATCGTCAAACGATTTCTGCTGATAAGCGCGCACCAGCTCGGTCACGTACTGCTCGGCGTGGATGTAACGGATGCGCGCTTGCGGTCGCTGTGCGGCGAGCGCATTGCCGATCGCCTGCACGAGGTGCGTCTTGCCCAAGCCGACGCCGCCATAGATGAACAGCGGGTTGTACGAGATGCCCGGGTTCTCGGCAACCTGCAGCGCTGCGGCGCGGGCGAGCTGGTTGGCCTTGCCGGTGACGAAGTTCTCGAAGCTGAACGCGGGGTTGAGGCGCGCCCGTTCGAGACTCGGTGACGGCTCCACGCCGCCACGCGGGGCGACGCTCGGCGCGCGCACAGGGCCGGGAGCGACCCGCGGCAATACCAGGCGGACCTCGATCTCGCGGCCGCAGGCCTCAGCGGCGAGGCGTCCGATGCGGGAGGCAAACCGCTCACGCACCCACTCCAGCACGAACCGGTTGGGCGCCGTCAGTACCAGTGCGTCGGGCTCCGACGCCAGCGCTTCGGCGGTCAGGGGGCGGATCCAGGTGGCGAATTGCTGCGCCGGCAATTCCTGCTCCATTCGGCGCAGGCAGGCGTCCCAGAGGCTGTGCATGGTCGCGGCGGATTCAGCAGTTCAAGGCGGGTGGCCGACGGTGGCGGCGTGCCGCGCCATCGGAAGCGCAATGTTACCCGGTCGCGCAACAGTTATCCACAGTCAGCGGGCGAAAGATCGTTCATTTGACAACGCCAAGCGCAGCGCGATCTAATACCGCCCTTTTTCCGAACGAGCCAACCCATGAAGCGAACCTATCAACCTTCGAAGACGCGGCGCGCGCGGCGTCACGGGTTTCTCGTCCGCAGCCGCACGCGCGGCGGGCGCGCGGTCTTGCGCGCGCGCCGCGCCAAGGGCCGCAAGCGCCTCGCGGTCTAGATAGACCGGGCGGCGCGTGCATGCGCGCGCAAAGCCGGCTCGCTTCGGGATCGGGGCGGATCGAAGGCTAGTCCGAAGTGAGGATTTCGAGCGCCTGCTGCGCGAGGGCCGGCGCGACAGTTTTTCGGGCTTTACGTTCTTTCATGCACCTCGCACCCAGGGACCCCCCCGTCTTGGCATCCTGATATCGCGCAAACATGCCGCAAAGGCAACCGATCGAAACTTCATCAAGCGCTGCATTCGCGAGGCGTTCCGCCTCGAACAGGAGGCACTGGGTGCGCTTGACGTGCTGGTTCGGCCTGGCTACGGGGTTAAACCGGGTGCGGCAATGATTGCGCGATTGCGACCGCTTTTTTCGAAGCTCAGGCGATGACTCGCTTGTTACGCTGGATGGTGCGGGTATATCGCTATTTGATCAGCCCGATGCTGGGGCCTTCGTGCCGATTCCACCCAAGTTGCTCGGAGTACGCAGACGAGGCGCTCGCGCGGCATGGCTTGCTGCGCGGA
Organism: Betaproteobacteria bacterium; assembly: GCA_004298295.1. Taxonomy (GTDB): domain Bacteria; phylum Pseudomonadota; class Gammaproteobacteria; order Burkholderiales; family SG8-39; genus 2-02-FULL-66-14. The sequence continues at coordinate 16,491 of SCUH01000331.1, forward strand.
GGCTGGCTGGCTGCGCGGCGTGTCTGCCGTTGCGGTCCCTGGAACGCTGGGGGCTTTGATCCGGTGCCGGAAACCCGTGCAAACTCAAACCGGTAGGCAGGCATCGTCTCCATGGATACCCAGCGACTAATCCTCTTTTTCGTTTTCAGCTTCTCGCTGCTGCTGTTGTGGGACGCGTGGCAGAAGGAGCAGCGCCCCGCGGCGTCGCTGCCGGCGCCGGTCGCGAAGACGCAAAGCGGCGTGCCGTCGCCGGCAAGACCAATCGGGCCGGCAACGCCGCCCGCTGTGCCGGCGCAGACGGGCGTGCCATCCGTTTCCGCTGCCGCAGCGACCGCTGTTGGTGCCGAGCGGATCCGGGTACAGACGGATCTGATGATCGCCGAGATCGACACGCTAGGCGGCAGCCTGCGCCGGGTCGAGCTGCTCAAACACAAGGACTCCGAGGACAGGTCGAAGAATTTCGTCCTGCTGCAACCCGAACGGCATTACGAAGCCCAGAGCGGCCTTACGGGGGAGGCTGGACCCAATCACCGCACCCTGTGGGTCGCCATTCCCGGGGAGCGCCAGCTGCAGGCCGGGCAAGCCGCGCTGCAGGTCCGGCTGACGGCTGAAGGCGGTGACGGCATACGCGTGGAGAAGACTTACACCTTCAGGCGCGACAGCTATCTGGTCGAAGTTGCCATGGAGGTTCGCAATGGCGGCCAAGCGCCTATTGCGACGCACGCCTATTTCCAGCTCACCCATGATGGCAAGGAACCGACGCACGGTAATGCAATCGCCGGATCGTTCGGTGCGCAGAGTTTCGTCGGCTTCGCACAATTCACCTCGGAGCGCAAGTACGGGAAGGTGCAGTTTGCCGACCTCGATAAAGGAAAGGCGGAATACGCCAAGCAGGCGCAGGATGGCTGGATCGCTTTCGTGCAGCACTACTTTGTCGCCGCGTGGATTCCAGCCGCCAACCTTGGGCGCGAGTTCGTCATCGAGCGCCGGCAGGATGGCAGTTACGTGGGCAGGGCAGTCGTGCCGGTCGGTACGCTCGCCCCTGGGGCGGCGACCAAGATCGCGGTGCCGCTGTATGTCGGGCCGCAGGAACAAAGGCGCCTGGAGGCAGCGAACCCGAGTCTTCCGCTGGTGGTCGATTACGGTTGGCTGACGGTGATTGCGCAGCCGCTGTTCTGGCTGCTGGAGATGTTGCATGGTTTGAGTGGCAATTGGGGCGTCGCGATCATCCTGCTTACGGTGCTGATCAAGCTGGTGTTCTTCCCGCTGTCGGCGGCAAGCTACAAGTCCATGGCGAAAATGAAGCTCATCACGCCGCGGCTCACCAAGATTCGCGAAATGCATGCGCATGACCGTGCCAAGATGAACCAGGCAATGATGGAACTGTACAAGACCGAGAAGATCAATCCGCTCGGCGGATGCTTCCCGATTCTGGTGCAGATTCCGGTGTTCATTGCGCTCTACTGGGTGCTGCTCGCGGCAATCGAGTTGCGCCACGCGCCATTCGTGCTGTGGATCAGGGACCTCTCGGCGCTCGATCCCTATTACATCCTGCCGGTGCTGATGACTGTGACGATGGTGCTGCAGACACGCATGAATCCGACGCCGCCCGATCCCGTGCAGGCCAAGGTGATGCAGTTCATGCCGTATGTTTTCAGTGTGTTCTTCTTCTTTTTCCCGGCCGGCCTGGTGCTGTACTGGCTGGTGAACAACATCCTCTCCATCCTGCAGCAATGGCAGATTCAGCGCATGTTCGACCGCGACAGACCTGCCCATGCCAAGCGCTGACGGGGACGGAGCCGGCGCTGCACCGGCCGCGGATACGATCGGCGCTGTCGCGACACCGCCCGGGCGTGGCGGCATCGGCGTAGTGCGGGTTTCGGGCGCGGCGGTGCCGGCGATCGCTCGAGCCGTCGTGGGCCAACTGCCGGCGCCGCGCCGCGCGAGCCTGCGCAGCGCACGCGATGCGAGCGGCGCCGTGATCGACCGGGGAATCGTGCTCTATTTCCCGGCGCCCGATTCGTACACGGGCGAAACGGTGCTCGAATTTCAGGGGCACGGCGGTCCCGTGGTGATGCAGGCTGTGCTCGCGGCATTTCTCGACGCGGGCGCGCGGCTGGCCGCACCCGGCGAGTTCACTCAGCGTGCTTATCTGAACGGCCGGCTCGACCTGGCACAGGCGGAAAGTGTGGCCGACCTAATCGATGCGGCAAGCCGCGAAGCGGCACGTTCCGCGTTGCGTTCGCTCAGCGGCGAGTTCTCGAACGTGATTGACGCACTGGTCGCATCGCTCACGGAGCTCAGAGCATTGACCGAAGCGATGCTGGATTTTCCGGAAGAGGAGGTCGACACCCTGCACCGGGACGATGCGCATGCCCGGCTGGAGCGCGTGCGTGCGACGCTGGCAGAGGTCGTCGTGAAAAGCTGGCAGGGCAGCCTGCTGCGCAACGGCGTCAACGTGGTGCTCGCCGGCCGGCCCAACGTGGGCAAATCCAGCCTGCTGAACCGCCTCGCCGGCGAAGAGCGTGCGATCGTGACGGCGCTTCCGGGCACCACGCGCGACGCGTTGCACGAGTCGATCCAGATCGAGGGTGTGCCGATCAACATCATCGACACCGCGGGCCTGCACGAGTCGCGGGACGAGGTCGAACAGCTGGGCATCGCGCGCGCGCGACGGGAGCTGGCCCAGGCCGATGTCGTGCTCGCAGTATTCGATGCGGCGGCCGGTCTGACGCCGGAGGATCGCGCGGTGCTGGCGCAATTGCCGCCGGAGGGTCACCAAGTCCACGTCTACAACAAGATCGATCTCGTTCCAGTCGGCGCGGCCGTGGTCGGTTCAGGCGGGGCGGCGGAAGTGTTTGTCTCCGCCAAGACAGGTGCTGGTCTGGAGACGCTGCGCCGCAAGCTGCTCGAGACGGCTGGCTGGCAGGCGCACGGCGAAGGCGTCTTCTTGGCGCGCGAGCGGCACCTGCGCGCGCTGGCGCTGGCGCAGACGCACCTCGCCGTCGCGGCGCAGCAAGAGGGTCGCTGGGAGTTCTTTGCCGAAGAACTGCGCGAGGCACAGGTTGCACTGTCGGAAATCACCGGGAAGTTCACCGCTGACGATCTGCTGGGCGAGATTTTCGCTCGGTTCTGCGTCGGCAAGTGATCGCAGGTGATTGTGTCTACAGGAAAATTCCGCGAATTTCCACTCTGATGGGTCCGGAGTAGAATCGCTCGCTAGCGAATCCAACCACCGGCCCGGGCTTTCTTTGGGCCGTTTTGCTTTCTGGGAACCTTGTTCATGACTCAGCCAGCATCCGCCACGACCGCATATTCAGACGCCCCGGACTGGGTACGGCACGAGGGTCTCAAGCGCTGGGTGGTCGAAATCGCCCGCCGCGTCAAACCCGAACGCGTCGTCTGGTGCGACGGTTCGCAGGACGAGTATGACCGGCTGTGTGCGGAGCTGGTGGCCGGCGGCACCTTCATCCGTTTGGACGAGTGTTTGCGGCCCAACAGCTACCTGGCGCGCTCGCATCCGTCCGACGTCGCGCGCATGGAAGACCGGACTTTCATTTGCAGCATGAGTGAGGACGACGCCGGGCCGACCAACCACTGGGTCGATCCGCGGACCATGCGGCAGACGCTCGAGCGACTGTTTGACGGCTGCATGCGCGGCCGCACGATGTACGTGGTGCCCTTCTCGATGGGTCCGATCGGTTCGCACATCGCTCAGATCGGGGTCGAGATTTCAGATTCGGCTTACGTCGTCGTGAACATGCGCATCATGACGCGCATGGGCCGCGCGGTCGCCGAATGGCTCGGCGACGATGGCGATTTCGTGCCCTGCGTGCATTCCGTCGGGGCGCCGCTCGCGCCGTCACAGAAAGATGTGGCGTGGCCCTGCAACGAGGCCGAAAAGTGGATCGTCCACTTTCCCGAGAGTCGCGAAATCTGGTCGTATGGCTCGGGTTACGGCGGTAATGCGCTCCTTGGCAAGAAGTGCTTGGCGCTGCGCATCGCATCGGCGATGGCACGCGACGAGGGCTGGCTCGCCGAGCACATGCTGATTCTCGGCGTCGAGTCGCCGCACGGTGAAAAGTCCTATGTCTCGGCGGCCTTCCCGTCGGCCTGCGGCAAGACCAATTTTTCGATGATGATCCCACCGGTCTCGTTCAAGGGCTGGAAGGTGACTACGATCGGCGAGGACATCGCGTGGATCAAGCCGGGACACGACGGGCGCTTCTACGCGATCAATCCGGAGGCGGGATTCTTCGGCGTCGCCCCGGGGACTTCGGAGGCGACCAACCCGAACGCGATGCAATCGTTGCAAGCGAACGTGATCTTCACCAACGTCGCGCTGACACCGGAGGGCGACGTCTGGTGGGAAGACATGACGAGCCAACCGCCTGCGCGCCTGATCGACTGGCAGGGCAAGGAGTGGACGCCCGGCTGCGGACGCCCCGCAGCGCACCCGAACGCGCGCTTCACGGTGTCGGCCTCGCAATGTCCCTCGATGGACCCGAAGTGGGAAGACCCGGGCGGCGTGCCGATCTCGGCGTTCGTTTTCGGCGGCCGGCGCTCGAGCACAATTCCGCTGGTCGTCGAGGCGCCGAGCTGGGAAGACGGCGTCTACATGGGCGCCACCTTGGGCTCGGAAACCACGGCTGCAATCACCGGCAAGGTGGGTGTGGTGCGACGCGACCCGATGGCCATGATCGCCTTCTGCGGCTATCACATGGGCGATTATTTCGCTCACTGGCTGAGGATGGGAAAGGCGGTGCGTCACCCGCCGCGGATCTTCCGCGTCAACTGGTTTCGCAGGGACGCGAACGGCAAGTTCGTCTGGCCGGGTTTCTCCGAGAACATGCGGGTGCTCGCCTGGATCGTCGAACGATGCCACGGCCGCGCGCAGGCGGCACCGAATGCGCTCGGCCTGATGCCGCGCTATGAGGACTTGCGCTGGGCGGGGCTGGAGAAGTTTGGCCGCGAGCGATTTGCCGAGCTTGAGCAGATCGATCGCCACGCGTGGCAGCACGAGCTCGGCGCGCACGACGAACTGTTTGCCAAGCTCGGCGCCAAGCTGCCGCGCGAATTGGCGGCGCGCCGCGCGCAATTGCATCAGAAACTTGCGGCGTGAAGTGAGCCGCGTCGTTCACCGCGAACTGCGCCGGAGCGACCGCTAGCGTTATCTCGACGCCTGCGGCGGCACGGCGCGACGCCGTTGCGGCTCAACGCGGCACGTGGAGCCTTATCGCCAGCGCGGCTGAGAAGAACGCGGCAACCGAAGCGGCGACAAAGGTTGCGCTCCAGCTCCAGCGCTCGATCAGCCATCCGCCGAGGGCCATGCCCACGCCGACGCCGGAAAGCAGTGCGGTGGACGACCAGGTGAACGCCTCCGTGGCGTGCCGGGACGAGGCGATTCGAGCAACCAGCATTGCCTGCATCGTGAGCGCGGGGGCCATGACGATCCCGGCGACGAAACTCAGGCAGGCAAACAACCAGGCATTGTCGGGAAGCGCGAGGAGCGCCATTCCGCAGCCCATCAATCCGAGCGCAATCGCGAATTGCCGCGTCAGCGGCGGCGCCCAACTGCGGCTACCGTAGGCAAGGCCACCAATGGCGCTGCCTGCGCTCATCAGCGCGAGCAAAATGCCGGCCATCGCGGGAAGGCCACGGGCCGACGCATAGGCCGTGATGCCGATCTCGACCAGCCCGAACGCAGCGGCGTAGCCCAGGACGGTCGCGAGCAGCGCGGTGAAGCCGTGTCCCGCGAGCGGTCCGAGCAGGCTTGCCGCCGCGTGCGGCTCCGTGCGCCAACGTGCGAGCGCGGGCGAGCGGAGAAACAAGAATGTGCCCGAAGCGCCGCAGAGTGCCGAAAGAAGAACGGCAGCGTCGGCTGAGGCAACCGCGATCAAGAACGCCACCAGCATCGGCCCGACGATGAAGATGAGTTCGATCAGTACCGATTCGAGCGAATAAGCCGCCCCGAGCAGCGATTCCTCGCGCAGCTGTTGTCGCAGAAAGGTCCGCATGCAAACCGTGATCGGAGGAAAGCTCGCGCCGGCTGCGAACGCCAACACCACGCTCAGCAACGTGTTGGGAGTGATGTGTGTGGTGAGCACCAGAGCGCACAGCGCGCCCGGGAAGGCCGCGGCACAGATGGTGAGTACACCTCGCGGACCCGAGCGGTCGATGATGCGTCCGAGCAGTGGCGCGACACAGGCCAGGCCGATGATGTACGCAGCGGTCATTGCGCCGGCCGCCGCGAACGAGCCGCTGGCGCCTTGGACCAGCAACAGGATCGACAGTCCGGTGACGCCGATCGGTAGCCGACCGATGACGGACGCGAGCACCGTGGCGCGCAACTCGGGATGCGCGAGCAGGGCGGTGTATCGATCGAGCGAGATCATGGACTGCCGCGGGAAAAGTTGCGGATTGTCCCACGGGAGGCCGCATGCTGCGACGCAGCATCCGACGTTGGAATCGAGGTTCCACGTGGAACCGAGGGCTCTGCTAGGCCCATGGTTTCACGTGGAGCCTTCGCGTATTATGGCGCTCCCAGAAGGTTTAATCAGTGCAATATCCCATTAGATTCGATGTGATTGTGGTCGGCGGCGGACATGCCGGAACCGAAGCGGCGCTGGCATCCGCACGCATGGGGGTTCAAACCCTATTGATCACTCACAGCATCGAAACGCTGGGTCAAATGTCGTGCAATCCGTCGATCGGCGGCATAGGAAAAGGGCATCTCGTCAAGGAGATAGACGCCTTGGGCGGCGCCATGGCAATCGCCACTGACGAGGCGGGCATCCAGTTTCGAATTTTGAATTCCTCCAAGGGTCCAGCCGTGCGCGCGACCCGGGCTCAGGTGGATCGAGTGCTTTACCGGCAGGCCATCCGGCGGCGACTCGAGCGGCAGCAAAACCTGATGATCTTCCAGCAACCGGTAGACGATCTGCTCCTCGCGGGCGGGCGCGCGGCGGGCATCAGGACGCAGCTTGGGATCGAGTTTCGGGGTGGCGCTGTGATTCTCACCGCTGGGACGTTTCTCGCCGGCCGCATTCACGTCGGGCTGGAGAGCTACCAGGCCGGGCGGGCCGGCGATCCGGCATCCGTGGCGCTCGCCGCAAGGCTTCGGGAGCTCCAGCTACCGGTTGGGCGGCTCAAGACGGGCACGCCCCCGCGACTCGATGGCAGGACGATCGATTTCTCCGCCATGGCGCTGCAGCCAGGGGATTCCCCTGAGCCGGCGTTTTCGTTTGTGGGTCGCCGGGAGCTCCATCCTCGCCAAGTCGCGTGCTGGATTACTCACACCAATCCAGAGACCCATGAAATCATCCGCGCCGGGCTCGACCGTTCGCCCATGTTTACCGGTGTCATCAAAGGGGTGGGTCCTCGCTACTGCCCATCGATCGAGGACAAGATCCATCGCTTTTCCGGCAAGTCCAGCCACCAGATTTTTCTCGAGCCGGAAGGCCTCGAGACGGATGAAATCTATCCCAATGGCATTTCGACCAGCCTGCCGTTCGAAGTGCAACTGGCCGCGGTCCGGTCGATCAAAGGGCTGGAAAAGGCGCATATCCTTCGGCCCGGATACGCAATCGAATACGACTACTTCGACCCGCGCGCGCTGAAGTGCAGCCTCGAAACAAAGTCGATCGAGGGGCTTTTTTTCGCGGGTCAGATCAATGGGACTACGGGCTATGAGGAAGCGGCTGCCCAAGGGCTCCTGGCTGGCATAAACGCCGCTCTCAAGATCAGGAGCGAGCTGCCCTGGTACCCCCGTCGCGACGAGGCGTATCTCGGAGTACTCGTGGATGACCTCGTGACACGCGGCGTTTCGGAGCCCTATCGCATGTTCACCAGCCGCGCGGAATACCGGCTGATGCTGCGCGAAGACAATGCCGATCTTCGATTGACCGAAACCGGGCGACGACTGGGATTGATCGATGACCGGCGCTGGGGTTCGTTCTGCCGGAAGCGGGATGCGATTGACGCAGAGCAGGGACGCTTGCGATCCACGTGGGTGAATCCGCGTGTCGTCGCTGCAAAGGAAGCCGAGCGAATACTGGGTAAGCCGCTAGAACGTGAGCACACACTGCTCGATGTCCTCCGGCGACCTGAAGTGAGTTATCGCTCACTTTCCTTTCTGATGCCGGATTTCTGTCCAATCGATGACCCTAAGGTGATCGAGCAGGTCGAGATCCAAGCCAAATATGCAGGCTATATCGACCGCCAGCGCGACGAAATCCGCCGTCGCGATGAACAGGAAAATCTGTCGATTCCGCCCGATCTCGATTACACGGCCGTGCATGGCCTGTCCATGGAAGCGCGGCAGAAGTTGGCCAGCCACAAGCCGCAAACGATCGGGCAGGCGGGGCGCATCTCCGGAATCACGCCGGCGGCGATTTCGCTGCTGCTGGTGCATCTGAAAAGAGATCGGCGGCCGAAGAAAAAGTACGCATGACCCCAGCGGCCGCGCTGTCACGCGGACTGGATGAACTTGCGCTCGAGTTGCCCGTCGGCGCAACGCAGCGGTTACTGGCTTACGTCACGTTGCTCGAAAAATGGAATCGCACCTACAACCTGACTGCAATCCGGAATCCTCTAGCGATGGTCAGCCACCATTTGCTGGATTCCCTTGCCGTGTGCGGGGAGCTGCCGGCCGGCGCGCTGGTTGACGTCGGTGCCGGCGCAGGCCTGCCCGGAATTCCGATCGCGATCGCGCAACCGCACCGCAAGGTGACCCTGAATGATGCCAACGACAAGAAGGGTGCGTTTCTGCGTCAAGCCGTCATGGAGCTCGGGCTAACCAATGCGAGCGTCTACATCGGCCGGGTCGAACGTTGGCGCCCGCAGCCGAGATTTGAAATTGCGATCTGCCGCGGCTTTGCGTCCCTCGCGGAGTTCATTGCGGCGTGTCGTCATCTGGTTGCGCCCGGCGGCACGCTGGCCGCGATGAAAGGCATTTATCCAGCCGAAGAACTGGCACGACTTCCGCAAGACTGCGCTTGCCGCGACGTGCGCAAGCTTCACGTGCCGCTGCTCGACGCCGAGCGGCACCTGGTCCTGTGCAGGGCATGACGCTGGCCATGGCACGGATCCTTGCGGTAGCCAATCAGAAGGGCGGCGTAGGCAAGACCACGACCAGCGTGAATCTGGCGGCGGCTCTGGCGCAGGCCGGGCGCAAAGTGCTGCTGGTCGACCTCGATCCCCAAGGTAATGCGACCATGGGAAGCGGCGTCGACAAGCGCACGCTGGCGCGCACGGTCTACCACGCATTGCTCGGGATCGGCGACATCGCGCATCTGCGCGTGCGCTCCGAAAGCGGGGGCTACGATCTCGTGCCGGCCAATCGCGAACTCGCAGGCGCCGAAGTCGAGTTGGTGGAGTTGCCGCACCGCGAGAGCCGGCTGCGCGCCGCGCTCGCCGCACTCGCGCCGCAATACGACTACATCCTGATCGATTGCCCGCCGTCGCTGTCGCTGCTCACGATCAACGGATTGGTCGCGGCGCAGGCGGTCCTGATTCCAATGCAGTGCGAGTACTACGCGCTCGAGGGGCTCTCCGATCTGGTGGGTACCATCAAGCGCGTTCGGGCGCACCTGAATCCGGAGCTTGAAATTGCCGGGTTGCTGCGCACCATGTACGACCCGCGTAATACGCTCTCGCAGCAGGTATCTGAGCAGTTGGTGGCACATTTCGGAGCGAAGGTCTTTCGCACGCTGGTGCCACGCAATGTGCGCCTCGCCGAGGCGCCGAGCTATGGCGCGCCCGCCGTCGCATGGGACCGTGGCGCCAAGGGGGCGCAGGCCTACCTGGCGCTCGCCGATGAGTTGCTGGCACAAGGAGAGGGTGCATGAGCAAACCGAGAGGCGGACTTGGGCGCGGACTGGATGCGCTGCTGGGGGGCGATGAGCGCGCGCCCAAAGACGCTCTGGCGACGCTCGCCGTGACTGCGATTCGGCCCGGACGCTACCAGCCGCGCAGCCGCATGGACGAGGCCGCGCTCGCCGAGTTGGCCGCGTCGATCCGCGCGCAAGGTCTGATGCAGCCGGTGTTGGTCCGTCCGGTCGAGCCGGGCGCTTTCGAACTGATTGCCGGCGAGCGCCGCTGGCGCGCCGCGCAGCTGGCCGGCCTGACAGAGATTCCGGCGCTGGTGCGCGCGGTTCCCGACGAAGCCGCGCTGGCCATGGCGCTGATCGAGAACATCCAACGCGAGGACCTCAATCCGATCGAGGAGGCGACGGGGCTGCAGCGCCTGGTGGACGAATTCGGCATGACGCACGAGCAGGTCGCCGACGCGATCGGTCGCTCCCGCAGCGCGACCACCAACCTGCTGCGGCTGCTGCGGCTCGCGAAGCCGGTGCAGGAGATGCTGATGAACCGTGTCCTGGACATGGGCCATGCGCGCGCGCTGCTCGCACTCGACGGCGCACGGCAGATCGAAGCCGCGCAACGCGTCGCGGCGCGCGGACTGTCGGCGCGCGAAACCGAGGTGCTGGCGAGGCGCTTGGCGAGCGGCGCCGTGGCAGGCGCCGCGCGCAAACGCGATCGTGACGTCCTGCGACTTGAACAGGAGCTCTCGGACCGGCTCGGCACTACGGTGGAGATCCGCCACGGCAGCAAGGGCAGCGGCAAGCTGATCCTGCATTACTCGAGTCTGGAGCATTTCGATCAGCTGGTGAAAAAGCTGATCTGAGATCAAAAACCGGGCCCTGCTGCGACGCCACAAATTGACCATGCCAGAAATAAAACCTATACTTCCGCGGCTTTGCGGGGTGCCGGGCTAGATGAACGCCAGCCCAAGCAGCTTCAGCAAGCCGATCCGCACCGTTCTTCTGTGGCAGTTGATCGCCACGGCTGTCCTGACGCTTGCCGGTGCCTATCTGGCCGGCGTCCACGGCGCTCTGTCCGCGGCTCTTGGGGGCGCGGTCAGCTTTGGCGCCGGTTTGGCGGCTGCGGTCGTGGCATCGAGGGGTAATGCGCAGTCCGCGGCGGGAATCCTGACTGGGGCGCTGGCAGCCGAAGGCGTCAAGTTCGGCTTGATCGGGGTCCTGCTGTGGCTCGTGCTGGCGACGTACCGGGATGTCGTCGTGCTCGCTTTCCTGGGAACGTTCGTGCTGACGGCCCTGGTATTTTCAATGGCGTTCTTTGTGCGCGAAACCTGACAGAACGTTCAAGCGATGGCCGCCGGCAAAGAGCTCACCCCATCGGATTACATCCAGCATCACCTGACTTTCTTTTCCAGGCCGGTCGGCGAAGGCGGATTCTGGACGCTCAACGTCGATTCGCTCCTCACCGCAGTCCTTCTGGGCCTCGTTGGGCTTGGCCTGATCTGGTGGGTGGTGCGGGGCGCGACCTCCGGCGTGCCCAACAGGCGCCAGGCCTTTGTCGAACTGCTGATCGAATTCATCGACGAGCAGGCGAAGGGCATCTTTCACCACGGCGACCGCAACCGCTTTCTCGCCCCTGCCGCCCTCACCGTGTTCGTCTGGGTGGTGTTGATGAACGCCATGGATTTCCTGCCGGTCGACTGGGTGGCGCTCGTCACGCGCCAATTCGCGCCCGAAGGCTTTCGCATTGTTCCGACCGCGGACGTCAACACCACGTTTGCGCTGTCGCTCTCGGTCTGGCTGCTGATGATCTATTTCTCCATCGCCGCGAAGGGCCTCGGCGGCTGGATCCACGAATTGTTCTGCGCCCCGTTCGGCGCCCATCCGCTGCTGTGGCCGGCCAACTTCCTGTTCAACATGGTCGAGTACATATCCAAACCGCTGTCGCACTCGCTGCGGCTGTTCGGCAATATGTATGCGGGCGAAATCCTGTTCCTGCTGCTGTGGATGTGGGCCGCCACCGGGCTCGTCGGGACCTTCTTCGGCGTCGTGCTCGGGCTCGGCTGGGCGATCTTCCACATCCTGATCGTGCTGCTGCAGGCCTACATCTTCATGATGCTGACCATCGTCTACATTGCGATGGCGCACGAACACCACTGATCAACCACCGCAACCGCTCATTCGCGACAGAAAGGGAATCACCATGGAAAAACTTCAGCTGCTGGCGATGGTGCAGGCCTACACGGGCATCGGTATCGGGCTCATGGTGGGCTTGGGCGCGCTCGGTGCCTGCGTCGGCGTCG